>NZ_WJYH01000056.1:0-26710 GCF_009668065.1 Acinetobacter sp. RIT698 | reverse complement strand
AAGAAATAAACTATCCTTCATTAGCTGAAACTAAAGAAAAAGTAAATTTTTTTGTCTTTCTAAGTGGATATGGTTTGCCATTAATACTTAATGGGAGAAAACTTGCTTTTTCTCGAAATTCGTTTAATACATAATTATCCAATTTAGTTAATCCGCTACTTTCAGTAATCTCGGCTTTAGTTAATTTCCCATTATCATCAGCTTCTGCATAGATCGTTATTGATCTATCTTCACCCTTTAAATCTGATTTTTTTACAAAAATCATTGGTTCACTTTTATATCTCACTTCTCTTGAAACATTAAATTGAAAAGGCTGCTTTGCACGAGCTGGGTAATTGGTTTTCTCTTCCCCTTCATTCCAAACTCGTAATTTAGATATTTGAACAGCCCTTAATACTTTATGATCTAATTCTTCCAGTCCACTACTTTTAAACACCTCAGCGTGTTCAACCTTGCCACTCGCATCAGTTTTAAATGAGATTACGACATTCCTGTCATAGCCGTCTAATAATTCATTTTTAAACGAGACTTTTGGTGCTCTCATCCACCTGACTAACATTGTATTATTTGTAATTTTTTGCCCTTCTTGAGCTTGAACGTTTGATCCTAGATAAAACGTAAGTGCAATTAAAACTATATTTAAAATTTTCATATAAAGTTCGCTTAAACTAGTGTTTTTATAAGTCTATAAATTTGACTTTTGGGGTGTAAAAAACCACCCTCAGTTGGTTTAATAACTTTAGATTAACTCATTCAGGTTCAATATTTCTTTCACAATCTTCTCGCCACTCATTTGCATAATTCTCAATAGCTTGCTCTTTAGCAAAATCAGTAGCGTATATTTGATATTGTTTTGCATTAGAAATCATATCAATGAGTAGTAAAGATTGGTTTTCCGATAACTTCCCACTTGTAGCTTGTAGATAATTTTCTATATCGAAACCTTGTTGGTATTCGGTCATTAACATAGATGCCATATTTTTCATAACCTGACAAGCGTCCTGTTCATATGCATATACAGTTGTGCTTGAAAGTAAAAATAAGAATAAAAATGTTTTTTTCATAATAAATTCACGTTTTATTTTAAAACAAGATACTAATAATTAATTCAAAAAGGAACCTTCGCTTTGAGATCGAATAAATAACAGAATCACCTCCCTCATCAAAAGGAGGATGTGCTTAGTTTCTGGTTAAATAGTGATGTGAATGAAGCTGTAGCCACAAAATGTAAAAAATCTGCTAAAGTAGCCGCTTAGATAGCGGCTTTTTGTAAAAGCTGTTGTTTAAATAGACACTTAGCAAAGTGAGTAACATTGTGAGTAACTTCACAACCAGTCTACACATTAAGCAATATATTTCAAAAGGTTAAGTTTGATATGCTTCTAATGATCGATAATTACGATAGCTTTACGTATAACATTGTCCAATATTTTGGCGAGTTAAACCAAGACGTTAAAGTTGTTCGCAATGATGCCGTGACCTTAGAGGATATCGAACGATGGCAACCAAAGTACTTAGTGATTGGTCCTGGTCCTTGCTCACCCTCTGAAGCAGGAATCTCTATCCCTGCAATTCAGCATTTTGCAGGAAAAATTCCAACACTCGGTGTATGCCTAGGTCACCAAGCAATTGGTCAGGCTTTTGGCGGTGAAATTGTTCGCGCCAAAACGGTGATGCATGGTCGTTTATCCGACATGTATCATAGTGACCAAGGGATCTTCAGCAACTTACCTTCTCCATTTTCAGCAACACGTTATCATTCACTCGTGATTGATCAAGCCAGTGTGCCTGAATGTCTGGAAGTTACTTGCTGGACCAATGAACCAGATGGTTCTATCGAAGAAATTATGGGTGTCAAACATAAGACATTGCCAATTGAAGGCGTGCAGTTCCATCCAGAATCCATTCTGAGTCAACATGGTCATCAGATCTTTAAAAACTTTTTAGAAATTTATGCTTAATATGCGTAGTACAAGATAATGAATATTCAACAAGCTTTAAATAACATCACTAAAAATATCGAACTCACTCAACCTCAAATGGAAGAAGTGATGCGTACCATCATGCGTGGTGAAGCCACAGATGCCCAAATTGGTGCATTTATGATGGGACTTCGTTTAAAAGGTGAAAGTATTGACGAAATCACCGCTGCCGCACGTGTAATGCGTGAGTTTGCAATTAAAATTGATGTGGGTGATATCCCGCATTTAATTGATATTGTTGGCACTGGTGGTGATGGACAAAACCTATTTAACGTCTCTACTGCCTCTTCATTTGTTATTGCGGCAGCAGGTGCAACTATTGCAAAACATGGAAATCGTGGTGTTTCTTCTAAATCAGGCTCGTCTGATCTTTTAGAACAGGCTGGGATTAACCTTGATTTAAATATGCACCAGACAGAACGATGCATCCGTGAAATGGGGGTTGGCTTCTTATTTGCCCCAAATCATCACAAAGCAATGAAATATGCGGCTGGTCCTCGTAAAGAATTGGGCTTCCGTAGTATTTTCAATCTCCTTGGCCCGCTTACGAATCCGGCTGGGGTACGTCGCTATGTGATTGGTGTATTTTCTACAGAATTGTGTCGACCATTGGCCGAAGTTTTAAAACAACTGGGGGCTGAACATGTCATGGTGGTTCATTCTAAAGATGGCTTAGATGAAATCAGTTTGGCTTCCTCAACTTATGTTGCTGAATTAAAAAATGGTGAAATCACGGAATGGATGATTCAACCAGAAGATGTAGATATTGAATCTCAAACCTTAACTGGTCTTTCTGTTGATAGTGCTGCTGAGAGCCTAGCATTAATCAAAGATGCACTCGGTAAGAAGAAATCAGCAAAAGGTGAAAAAGCAGCCAGTATGCTGGCATTAAATGCAGGTGCTGGTATCTATGTTTCAGGTCTGACCAAGAGTTATAAACAAGGTGTCGCTTTAGCACATGATATTATCTATGGTGGGCAAGCTTTAGAAAAAATGGGCATTTTGTCTGAATTTACCAAAACACTCAAAGAGTATGAAGCTTAAGGATTAGAGGACGTTATCATGGTGGATATTGCCAATACAATGTTGGGTAAAATTGTTGATCGTAAATACGAAGAATTTGCTCAACGTTTAAAACAACGTAGTTTAAACGATGTTGAAGCGCTTGCCCAAGCTGCAACGCCTGTGCGTGGTTTTGCAAAATCTTTATACAGCAAACGCCCAGGTGTAATTGCTGAAATTAAGAAAGCTTCGCCATCAAAAGGGGTGATTCGTGAAAACTTTAACCCTGCTGAAATTGCTCAACAATACCAGCAAGCCGGTGCAGCCTGCTTATCTGTTTTAACAGATTTAGATTTCTTTCAAGGTGCTGATGAAAATATTCAGATTGCACGTAGTCACTGTGAATTACCTGCGCTACGTAAAGATTTTTTGATTAATCCATACGGCGTTATCGAAGCACGTGCTTTACATGCCGACTGTATTTTATTGATTGTGGCTTGTTTGTCAGATCAACAACTTGAAGAAATGTCAAAGACCGCATTTGAGCAGAACCTTGATGTTTTGGTTGAAGTTCATGATGAAGCTGAACTGGAACGTGCATTGCAACTTTCAGAGCGTTGTTTACTGGGTGTGAATAACCGTAATTTAAAAACCTTTGATGTCGATTTAAATACCTCATTGCGTTTGAAGAAGTTACTTCCACCATCACGTTTACTGATCACTGAAAGTGGTATTGCAACGCCAGATGATGTGCGCATGATGCAAGAGCATGATATTCATTCATTCCTTGTGGGTGAAAGCTTTATGAAGCAACCACGCCCTGATCATGCATTTAATGCGTTGTTTGGTCTGCCTGAAACAGTGTAATTAAAAGTCAAAGGGTGAGTTCGCTCACCCTGTTTTCATATTTCTCCCACTCATCCTATAAATTTTTAAATTCCCAACATTCAAGTCACGATCAACGCAGATATAACGGTGTGAATTCAATTCAGTTCAAATTTGACAAGATTCAGACTATACTGAGCGCCTAATACCGTCCATTTACTGTTTTTTGCAATTATGAGTAAATCTGATTCCACATTCTCTAAATCACAGCTTGATTTATTAAAACAATTCAAAAAACAAATCACTCCTCCGCATTCTTCAAAAGTTGCAGTGCAACCTGAAAGTAAGAATGCACAAGTAACAGCACCTGAAGAGTTAGATGATGCTGATTTGTTTAAAACCGCACTCGGCGGTGTAACCAAACTCGATAACGGCAATATTGCCAAAATCGAGCGTAGTGATTTGCGCAAAAAACCAGATGCAAAAACCCTTGCCAAACGCGCGGCGGCTGAAGGTGCATTTGAAATTAATGATGCAGAATTGTCAGATACTCAAGCGATTTTAAATCCTGTTGCAAGTCAGGCGGCTTTAAGCTATCGCATCGCAACACTACAACATAAAGTTTTTGAAGACTTAAAAGCTGGTAATCTACGCTGGTTTGAAGCTGTTGATTTACATGGTTGTACTGTTGAAGAAGCACGCTCTGCTGTATTGCAAATCATTCAAATGGCAAAAGATGAAAACCAAAATGTCATTAAAATTGTCCATGGCAAAGGCCCAGAAGCCATACTCAAAACTTATGTGAATGGCTGGCTTCGTCAACATCGTGATGTTTTAGCTTTTGTCAGTGCTCCTGAAAAACAAGGTGGCACAGGCGCAGTTTTGGTTTTACTGAAACGTGCTGAAAGAAATCCAAAATCAAATGGAAATCCATGATCATTTGTTTTAAATGATCAAAACTCTCTTAAGTGTCGGTTTATCTTGTAATTAGAAAATATTATTCATTTTTCTGATACAATGCCGTCCTTGTTCAAACCGTATAAGTGAACACGTTTTATGTCTATGCAGCAATCCTACGCGAATATTTTAACTGCCGTTGGCGAGGACTTAGACCGTCCTGGTCTGAAAGATACGCCTATGCGTGCGGCTAAAGCTTTTTCGTACTTGACGTCTGGCTATAGCAAAACGCTGGAAGAAGTGACCAATAATGCGGTCTTCCCTTCTGATAATGATGAAATGGTCTTGGTAAAGAATATCGAATTTTATTCGTTATGTGAGCATCATTTATTGCCTTTTCATGGTCGTGTACATATTGCCTATCTCCCTTCTGGCAATGTTTTAGGACTGTCTAAATTTGCCCGTATCACAGAAATGTTTGCGCGCCGTTTACAGATTCAAGAACAGTTGACCAAGCAAATTGCAGATGCAGTGGCTGAAGTTACTCAAGCACGTGGTGTTGCGGTGGTGATTGATTCAGCGCACATGTGTATGATGATGCGTGGTGTCAGCAAACAAGAATCGACCACACGTACCGTGTCATTTGTCGGTGATTTTAAAACAGATAAAGAAGCACGTCGTGAGTTTTTATCTGCCGTGCCTGAAGCGCATTAAGACTAATCATTCAAAAAGCAATATAAATAGCAAAGCCTCATTTTATTGAGGCTTTATTTTACGATAGGGTTTTACAATGTCTTTAATTTGGTTGGCAGGTCATGGTTTAACGCACAGTGAAACCACTATCGATTATCCTCGTGCAGAGCGATTGGTTAAAGGAAATCCCAAACGACTCACGCAAAGTTTGTATGAACATCCCAATATGAATTGTGGTATTTGGCAATGCGAGGTCGGTGCATGGGATATTCAATTTGCAGACAATAAACAGGAATTTTTTCAGCTAATTGAAGGTACTGTACGTTTGCATGATAAAAACACATCATCATTTGTAGAAATTAAAGCTGGTGAAGCAGGAATTATCCCACCTTCATTTATCGGTACATTTGAAGTGATTGAAGCAGTTAAAAAATATTTTGTTGTGGTTGAAGTTTGAATCAGTAAAACTTGTGATTTTTTTGCTTTCCTATAGCTTATATTTGTAAAACATTCGCTTATTGTCCACTTAAAACTATATGATTTAAATTATCTCAGCCTTATACCATATTTTAAATGAAAAATTTACTGATCTTGATTTCAGCGTTAACTGCCACTAGCGCCTTTGCCGACAATCTAAATGCCAACGAATTAAAAGATGTGCAAAGTGTCATTAAATTATTTAAAAATAAAAATATCACCGCGATTTCAAACAACATTACCTATCCCTTACATCGTGAAGAACCCATCCCAAGTATTGCCAATGCAACCCAGATGAAACAACGCTTTAACCAAGTGTTTGATACTCAACTTATTCAAGAGATCGCCAACTCAAAACCATCACAATGGGAAAGTATGGGTTGGCGTGGTGTGATGCTCAATGGTGGCACAATATGGTTAGATGGTCATAAAATTAAAGCCATCAACTACAGTAGTGATGCTGAACAAAAATATAAAGCACAACTGATTTCACAACAGAAAAATCAATTACATTCATCAGTTAAAAATTTTAAAACACCTGAATTGCAGTTTAAAACCGCCAAATTTCAAGTGCGTATAGATGCCATGCCCAATGGTAAATACCGTTATGCATCTTGGGGAACAAAACAGTCCCAAGCTGCAAAACCTGATCTGATTTTAAATCAAGGTCGTGTTGAAATGGATGGTTCAGGCGGCGATCACCACTACATTTTTAACAGTGGTACATATCAATATGTGGTTTATCGTAATGTTTTAGGTTCAAATGAAACAGCAGATGTCACATTAGAAGTCACTCAAAAAGGCAAAAAGATCCTTTCTCAAGCAGGCACATTATTTAAATAGTTTGTATCAATGATTGGGTTGAATCATTTTTCTCAAGTTTTTCTAATTCATACAGATTTAAAGCTAGTCGAGTAAATCACCATGATGATCTACTCGATAAGCTGTTCAAAATCATGTGCTGTGCGATATATCACAAACACACAGACAATCCTTTAAATATGATATTTGATTATTTTTTTTCAGCCAATTGATAAATCAATTGTTCCATTTGTTGCATGTATTGACGATTCTCATGGTCCCACGGATGGAAGTTTGGACGGAAATAATCGATATAATTTCCCAATTGCTTTCTCAATACGCCTATGCCACCAAAGGTATAATGATAGGTCTTTTTCCAGCTAGATAAATCACTTAACTTCCCTTCTCCTTTAACAATGGTCAAGAATACAGGAATCACTAAGCCCCAGAACACAATCGTTGCGACCACCAATCCAAAACTACGAACAGCATAGGCATAAGGACCATGCCCCATTGCGGTATTCCATACATCAAAAGCCACAGCTTTATGTTCTGTTTCTTCAAAAGCATGCCAACGCCAGATATTGGCATAATGTTCTTCAGCACCTTCAAATAACTCAGGTGTCCGTAATACAGAATCTGCCAATAAAGCAGTAAAATGTTCTAATGCAATTGTTCCACTGAGCCAAAAATATGCAGGTAAGTGCTGTTTAAGCAGACCAAAAATCTCTAAAACCAATGCTTCAAATTTTGGTGCAATCGGTGAGCGTGCAAATAAGGCTTGGTTATATTCTTCATGCTCACGTCCATGCATCGCTTCTTGACCAATAAAAGCCGTCACCGCTTTTTGTAATTCTGGGTCTTGGACTAAATCACGATGTGCCCTTACCGCATCAATAAAGAAGCGTTCGCCAATAGGCAAGACAATAGAAAATGTATTTAGCAATGCGGTAAAAATTGGACCTGCGGTGGTATGCCAATCTGCGATTCGCTCTGCGGGTAAATTAAATCTGACATCACGGCGAATAGGTAATGGCTCATGATACACACTCGATTTAATAAATTTTTTTAAAATGCCCATGGTTGATCCTACCTCTGGCTGATTATCATTTTTTTAATTTAGCTGGTGCGCTTATTAGAATTTTACTTAACTGGGTTTAATTCCATAGGTCATTTCGACTCATTTACATGTCATTGCATCCCTTTTTTCTGATAGTTCGATCGAATTAGTTTCTCGAAGCATGTCGATATATGCTTGCGATACCATCAACAGCATGATCTAAATTGTGCAAAAAGTGGATCGTCAAAATGTCTTTTTCAGTTCAAAAATAGACTTTGCTGAAATGACGCATCAAGCGTATTCAATAAAAAACGCCGAGTCATAACAGAAATTAAATGTAGGATATTTCAGAGAAATACACTTAGTTTTTTGATTTATTTTTTCTAAATTTAAAGGTTTATACAACGCTTAAGCTTGAACAAATACTCATGTATTCAAAAAGCAATGCCTTAAACATCAAGGCACTGCTTTGTTCAAGATATAAAAATTTAGCCGTTAGAATAATAATTTTTTAGGATGCTCATCGCTTTGTAATGGAACAACGTGGTCATCTTTTAAATCGACCCCTGAAAGTTGTAATTTAAATGAATTACGCATCAATGCCATCAAACGTTGTGTGGCAATTTGAATACTCAGCCCTGCAGGTCGTACATTGGAAATACAGTTTCGGCTTGAATCCATACTGCCTTTTCGCGCTTTCCAAGTGTAATACACCCCCATACTGTCAGGTGAGCTTAGACCAGGCCGTTCGCCTATCAACATAATCAATAAGGGTGCATTAAAACTTTGTGCAACTTCATCGCCTAATGCCACACGACTCCCAGTTGCAAGCACAATCGGCGCCAGTTTCCAGCCTTCAGCATCAATATGTTCACGTAAGGAATTGATATAGGCAATGGCATTCTCTTCTATTGCTCGTGCTGATAAGCCATCACCAACCACGATACATACATCATATTGCTGTGGGTGCTGTTGCACATAAGTCGTGAGCTGAGTTTGAGCCTGTTCCGATAACTCACGGCCCAAATCGGGACGTTTTAAATATACTTCTTTGTCGGTTGCTTTACTTTCCACAATGAGACTTTCAAATTTTAAATCTCTAAGCCGAGCTTGCATATTTTCAGTATCTAATTGGTGAAAAACAGCATCTTTGGCCTGTGCATGAGAGAGTTGAAACTTAAGCAGTTCTTGAGTTGGAATGCTACATCCTACTCTTCCCATCGCAATACGAGCATCAGTATATTGTTTTAACTTATGCCAAGGATCTTCATGAAAGCCATTTGGAAAAGTTTCAAGTTTTGAGAGTTTCATGGTTTACTCTCCTTTTTATGATAATAATTTAGCAAAGTTTTTTGGCATACTGCTTGGCCAATGAATTTGCCGTTGTTCTTGGTGCAAAATTCCTTGCTGATCTAACCAAGCCGAGAACTCAGGGGCAGGTTTTAATCCCATTAACTGGCGTAAATATAAAGCATCATGGAATGATGTGGTTTGATAATTCAACATCACATCATCCGAACCTGGAATTCCCATGATAAAGTTAATTCCCGCAGCACCAAATAGCGTGAGTAACACATCCATGTCATTTTGATCTGCATCCGCATGGTTGGTATAACAAATATCACAACCCATAGGTACACCGAGTAATTTGCCACAGAAGTGATCTTCCAACCCTGCACGAATAATCTGCTTCCCGTCATACAAATACTCTGGACCGATAAACCCAACCACAGTATTGACCAATAATGGATTGTATTTACGTGCCACGGCATAAGCTCGTGCTTCAATAGTTTGCTGGTCCACACCATGATGCGCATTACTGGATAAGGCACTGCCCTGTCCAGTCTCAAAATACATGACATTTTTACCGATTGTTCCTCGGTTGAGTGCTAAAGTCGCCTCATAACCTTCCTGAAGTAAATCCAAGGTAACACCAAAGCCTTCATTGGCCAATTGCGTACCCGCAATGGATTGGAACATTAAATCAATTGGAATATTACGTTCTGCAAGTTGAATCCCAGAACTGATATGGGTTAACACACAAGATTGCGTAGGAATTTCATATTCTTGAATAATATGGTCGAGTAACTTCAATAACTCTGACAAATTATGTAAGTTGTCTGTGGCAGGATTAATTCCTATCACAGCATCACCATTACCATACATCAAGCCATCCAATAGGCTGGCCGAAATACCCAATACATCATCGGTTGGATGATTTGGTTGTAAGCGGGTTGATAAATGACCTTTTAAACCAATCGTATTGCGAAATTGCGTCACCACTTCACATTTACTTGCAACCAAAATTAAATCCTGATTACGCATAATTTTACTCACAGCAGCAACCATCTCTGGCGTTAAACCCATGGCTAAATTGGCCAATTTTTCAGAAGTTGCATCTTCACTCAACAACCAATTGCGAAAATCACCCACAGTAAAGTGCGCAATTGGCGCAAACAAATCAGCACGATGCTCATCAATAATTAAACGCGTAATATCGTCTTTGTCATAGTCGATAACCGTCTCATTTAAAAAAGTTTTTAACGGGACTTCTGCCAAAGCCATCTGTGCTGCCACACGTTCCGTTGCATTACTGGCAGCAACACCTGCCAACTCATCACCAGAACGTAATGGAGTAGCCTTAGCCATTAAGGTTTTTAAATCTTGGAAAATATATTGTTGCTGAGCAACGCTATAACGATAACTCATAATTATAATTCCTGTTCTGCTGCCTTAATGCTGGCAAATTCTTCTTCTGGTGTGCCTGAAATCAGATGATGACGACTATAAACAAGAAAATAGACAATGAAGACCACATAGATACCCAAAGCGATAAACCAGACTTTAGGATCAACCAGGAAACCCGCAACCACGGCGACAATTGATAAGATCAACGCAATACTGGAGGTAAAAATACCACCAGGTGTTCGATATGGACGATACACATTAGGTTGTGAAATACGTAATTTGATATGCGCCATCATCATTAAAACATAAGAAATCGTCGCACCAAATACCGCAATCAAAATCAGTAAATCCCCCTGTTTGGTCAATGACAATAAGAAGCCAATAATCCCCGGAATAATCACGGCTAAATATGGTGATTTATTTTTGTTGGTCAATGATAAAGACGTGGGTAAATAACCCGCACGAGAAAGTGCAAAAATTTGCCGCGAATAGGCATAGATAATCGAGAAGAAACTCGCGATTAAACCTGCTAAGCCAACAAAGTTTACAAAGTTCGCCAACATGCCGTGCCCATATACTTTAACCAGCGCATCCACCAAAGGTGCACCTGAATCTTTAAGTACACTTGCACCTGCTGCACCTGCACTCAATATTAAAATCAAGATAGCAAAAGCAGCCAAGATCAGCATTGCACCAATCAAACCGCGTGGTAATGATTGAGCCGGATCCTTGGCCTCTTCTGCAGCTAAAGGAACACCTTCTACAGCAAGGAAAAACCAGATTGCATACGGTACTGCTGCCCAGATTCCTATATAACCTTGGGGTAAAAAGCTACTCGCACCAGCTTTAGATGAGTCAACTGCAATATCGAATAGATTGGCACTGTTAAAGTGAGGAATCATCGCAACAAGGAATACCACCACTGCAACCACTGCGATTGCGGTAATCACAAACATGATTTTAAGTGCTTCACCTGCGCCTTTTAAATGAATCCCCATAAAAACCAAATAACAGATTAAATAAATTAACCATCCACCCACTCCAAATAAGGATTCACAATATGCACCAATAAAGGTCGCGATTGCTGCTGGAGCGATGGCGTATTCGATCAGAATCGCTGTTCCTGTTAAGTAACCGCCAAATGGTCCAAAAGCCATACGAGCAAAACTGTATCCACCACCTGCTGTAGGAAGCATGGTCGACATTTCTGACATCGACAGGCATATACATAAATACATAATCGCAGCAAAAATCACTGCGACAAACATACCGCCCCAACCGCCTTGTGCGATACCAAAGTTCCATCCAGCAAAGTCACCTGAAATCACATAGGCAATTCCTAAACCGACCAAGAGTAACCAGCCAACAGCACCTTTTTTTAATTCTCGTTGAGCAAAATATTCTTTGGAATCTTCTGTTTTTACGATAGTTGATTGTTCATTTCGAGCGTCCATCATCGTTCCTTTTTAATTTGCCTTCTTTTGTATAAGCAAAAAAAGTGCCTTTCCTTGGATGACGTCAATGTTTTTTGTTCAATCCCATGAACATCACGTCTTGTCAGTTGTTAAAAACTGCTTTTAAATGAATCTATCAAACAAAGGTAGGAGAAAAGTTGAATAGCCCACATCATAGAGAATCGGAAAAAGTTATTGAAAATTGAATAATTAAAAGAAAAATAATGAAATTTATATATTTTATTTACTTTGTTATTTGTTTATTTAATTTAAGATATTATTTAGTATATATGCATAAATGGATTATGCGATGGACTCAAAACCACCTGCTAAAAAACCAACAAGCAAAAAGGAAAATTTAACCCCTACCCAAGCAAACTCACGTTCCCAGCAAGCATTACAATCCGCACTGATTCAATGTCAGCAGGATTTACTCAATACGGCGCTGCTCGCTGCTGTTGTTATACAAATCAGAGATATGCAACAAAATCTACTGTGGTGTTCAGTGAATACAGATCAATTCGCAGGATTCCAACAAGATCAGGATTTAGAAACAAAGCCAGAACACTATATTTATAGTGCGCCTATTCTTGATTTAACATCAGGGGAAGCCTGTGGTGAAGTGGTTTTATTTCACAGCTTAAATCAAGCAAATATTTTTGGACAATTGGCTGTTACACAATGCGCCGAGATCATTGCACAAAAATTATATACACAGCCCTTTAATCGTTTAACCATCCATGCGTTTTCAGTACCACAGAAAATAATGATCAATGATCAGTCGATCCTTTTAACGCCACGACAATTTGAAATCATCTGTATTTTGATTCTAAATCCTATGGGTTTAACTTTAGAGCAGTTACATATTTATCTCTATGGCGATGAACAGATCAGTTTAAATACGCTTAAATCTGAGATTTCTTATTTAAAAAATAAGGTTGGCGAATTAATCTGTGCAAGAACCTATCAAATACAGGCAGAAATTCATGCGGATTTTAAAGAGTTGGAAGATGCTGTCGATGCCGGTTATCTTGATACAGTCAAGCAACTGTACCAAGGTGATTTCTTTATAAAAACCAAAAGCCCTTTTCTAAACAATTGGCAGCAGATTCTAAGTATGAGGATCAATAATCTACTCGTATAAACATCCTTGGCTTGCGATCGATTAATACCTATCTCAACATGTCATTCTCAAAGCTCTACTCTCGAAATGACATTCAAAATCCAATTTGCCAGATCCATCTTTAAAAATAATGTACAAAACCTAAACCAATTTTTTGCCAATCGAGTTGGTTTTGTTGTTGGTATTCCCAATTGACGTTTAATGAATTTTGACGATTGAGCGAATATTGCAGTGTGCTCTGGATACGTAAATTCCACTCACTTGAATCTTGCCAATAAGGTAATTCAACTTGAACAATACTGTTTAAACGATCTGACCATATGTTTTGACAGCCCAATGTTGGTCCTAGTCCAACACGCCAGCCTTTATCCAATGATGTACCTGCTTGAAGCTGTGTTTGCAATTCCGCATAACAGAGATGCTTACGATCATCATCTGCAAGGGTATAACCAGATTGGGCTTTTGCACTGACCACGCCATGTTGTTGCTGGTCAGTAAATTGTCCATTTTGAATGGCTTCTTGCTGCCAACCCAAAGTAAAACCCCATGTTATTGGCATTTTAAACGGGGTAATGGGGTTATAAGAGTTTACTGTTAATAAGTCGAGATGTTCGAGTTTAAGACGATCATCTCGCCATTGTGCTGCACCATCCAGAAACAACAATTGTGTGCCTGTACGGAAACCGCCCTGTGGATCTTTTAGTTCGTGATAGGCCTGACGATGACCAATTTGTACAAATTTTTCATTCTGAACCTCACCCGCTTCCACGGACCACTTACGTGAATCATGTCCATTGACTGGATCAACTTTCGGACGCTGAGGTGCTAAGCGTTGTTTCTCTATAGGGATTTGACTACGTAAGCCTAAGAGTTGTCTAAAACGCGGTTGAGTAAAGCTTGCATCGACCTGACGAGCAACGAATTGTAAATATAAATCGTCATAGGCCATTTCTAATATTTTTGCACGATCTTGATCATCATAATCAGCGATAGCCGCTTGCATCTGTTGTGGTTCTAATAGCGCAATTGCATGGGCTTTTTTTGCCAAAGCATGACCATGTTGTTTGGCCTGCGAATTTAATTGTGTTTCTAACGCTGGACGATATACCGCTTCTCGTACTAATCCCTGTTGCTCTACGGCTTTAATAGTTTCAATCGGGATCGCTGCATATGTAAATTGCTTGCGTAAATTCGAGCTTGGACGGACTAAATCAATCAACCCCAATAAACGATAGGCACAATTATCGCTGACAAAATAATAAGGAAAACTGACTTTTTGCATTTCCCAAATATGTTTTACCAAAAAAGCGGTCTCTTCAGGATTTAAATTCAGTTCATATTCCCAAAGATCACGGCTTTCAAAATCACCATATTCTTTCACTTTGCGATAATAAGGCATTAAAGAATATTCGCCAGGATATTTCCCAACTAACCCTTTCCATGCATAAGACCAATTATCATCGCTGTTTACTGTGGCTGCATAATTCACAGCATAAGAGACTAAGTTGAGCTGCTTTTGATCTTTAGGATCGAGACGAAGCAAGGTATGTCCAAACATTGAGCTTGGATTGCCCATAAAATCAGTCGCATAAATTAAGGTCACTTGGTAGGGTTTGATTTGTGCATACCATTGATCAAACTCAGTACAGGACACAACGGGTAATTGTTGTTGTGAAATATTCAGTTGTTGCATCAGCCATTGACTACGTGCAGGAAATTTACAACGAATGGATTGATTGTCATCGGCGACTTGAAATAGTGCAGTGATATCTGCATTCATTTCATTTTGGATGTTCTGTCGACCATCTTGAGCAAAAAAATAACCTGAATAACTGACTTCGCTTTGATTTGTGTTTTTGTGACCTGCATTTTTGTGATTTAAGTCTTTAGCAGAGGCATCTTCAGCATAAAGTAAACGTTTCCATGTAATATGACTGGCTAATTGTTTTTGTTGTGCTAGTTTTAATGCGTTTTCTAATGCCTGCTGATTCTCTAAAAGTGATTCCGCATGCAAATGAACGGTAAACAATGAACTGAGTAAGCTTAAACTAAGTGCTAAATATTTCATTCAATCATCAATTTATATAGATATATTATAAAACTGCGCAATTAAAAAATGTCGGCTCAATACAAAAGTTCGCCCAATGTTCACTCATGCTTGATTCATTTTTCAATAATATGTGTTTGATAAAATTTAAATAAAAAAACCCTGCAACAAGGCAGGGTTTTTGACGCAATTAAACGTAAGCTTTTAATACTTCGTCTTTTGCCATCACTTGTTGAAGTGAAGCTAATACTTGTAGAGAATTTTGATTTTCTGCTGAATAAATACTTGCAAAGTTTGACTTCGCTACAGCATTAAAACGTGCTTTATCTGCATCTTTAACGTTTAACAATGAAGCAAGTACGTTAAGACTTTCACCTTGTCCTACAGCCATATCACGTGCAAGTGCTTCTGAGTTTTCATTGGTAAAGGTCACAACTTGCGCAGTCACTTTACCATTGCCATTACAACCTAAAGTACCAAACGTAATACCTAATAATTGGTTAGTTAAAAGACCATTGGTGGTTGCCGCTAAAATCTTAGGTATTTTTCCAGATTGACCAGCCCAAACTTGCGATCCTAAACCACAACCCACATCTGGATCAGCCATAGCAACACTTGAACCCGTAGCCAATACAGCAGCCAAAGCGATTTTTTTTAACATATAATTCTCCAGAATTTTCATATGCATTGTTTTAATTCAACATATGTAAATTGTTATTTTCCTTAATGTGTAAGTTTGATTACACCTATTTAGATTTATCACATAAATTTAGATAAGCAAATCTAAATATGACAATTACGGAATTATTTATTGTACTTTTTTAGTGACCATTCACCCTTTTTATTGCGATCTCCGAGAATTTCAAGTACTAAAACCAGACTCAAAAGTAACAGTAAATACCACGAGCCAAGCTTACCCCACCCCACCATATGCCATGCATCCACCTGACTCGGGTACAACCAAATTTTATTAAAAGTACTAATATTTTCAGCAACCCAAATTATAAATGCCAAAACAACTAATACCGGTAACATCGGAAGCTGAAATTCATGCTGTTGTAATTTAAAGCGAATTTTTGTTTTCCAAAAAATTACCACACTCCAAATGAACAATACATTACGAAAATCTGGAATAAAGAATTTGCTCATAAAATTGATATATGACAATACTGCCAGACTCAACATATTGGCAAAACTAGGCAAATTTAAAAAAGAAACCTGATACAAACGCAGTGAACGTGCAAAAAAACTACCGACTGCCGAATACATAAATCCTGCAAATAAAGGCACAGTCAAAAGTTTAAAAACGGCAGGTTGCGGATATTGCCAAGAGGCAATTTGCGGGTGTGTTAAAAATATTTCCATAGCCATGGCCATGATATGAAATAAAGCAATAACTTTCGCTTCTGCCCAGGATTCTAATTTTAAATACAATAAACAGGCTTGAATGATCAACGCATATAACAATAAATAGTCATAACGAAACAAACCATAAAATTCATGGCTGCCCATGCTTGCCGTAATGACAAATGCAATCAGCAATAAAATACCAAATAAGGCAGCCGATGCTGCCTTAAATAAAAATTCATATAATGATTTAAAATAGATCATAAATGCATTTACAACAATAAGTTAACCTAAATATTTGGCACTGTATTGGTGTACAGTGTCAATAAATGCTTTTGGTTTTTCAGGATCAACCCATTGTGTAATACCATGACCTAAGTTAGCGATATAACCTGTTTTCTCACCATTGGCATATGCATCATCCAACATGGCTTTGGTTGCTTTTTCAATAGAATCAGCTGAACCATACAATGTTGCAGGATCTAGATTTCCTTGTAGCGCTGCTCGTCCATTGACTGTTTGGCGAGCCACGTTTAATGGGGTTGTCCAATCTAAGCCAAATGCATCTGCACCTGTAGCAATCATTGGCTCTAACCATTGACCACCGCCTTTGGTAAATAAGATCACAGGTACTTTACGCCCTTCATGCTCTCGTTTTAATCCTGCAACAATTTTCTGCATATATTTGAGTGAAAATTCTAGATATTCACGATGCGCTAATGCGCCACCCCAGCTATCAAAAATTTGTACAGCTTGAGCACCTGCCTCAATTTGAGCATTTAAATAGTCAATTACAGCATCGGCTAAACGATCTAATAAAGCATGTAAAACTTCAGGTTGTGCATACATCATCTGTTTGGTAAAACGGAAGTCTTTGCTTGAACCACCTTCCACCATGTAGGTTGCCAAGGTCCACGGACTTCCCGAAAAACCAATTAAAGGCACTTGACCACCCAAAGCTGAACGAATGGTTGAAACTGCATTCATCACATAAGCCAGATCAGATTTGGCATCGAATTTGGGTAAATTTGCCACATCCTGTTCAGTACGAACTGTTTTATGGAATTTAGGACCTTCACCTGTTTCAAAATAAAGCCCTAAACCTAAAGCATCGGGAACAGTCAAAATGTCTGAAAATAGAATTGCGGCATCAAGCTCATAACGGCGCAAAGGCTGTAAAGTCACTTCACAAGCAAATTCTGTATTTTTACAAAGAGAAAGAAAATCACCTGCTTTCGCACGTGTTTCACGATATTCTGGTAAATAACGTCCAGCCTGACGCATCATCCAAACTGGAGTCGTATCTACAGGTTCACGCAATAAGGCACGTAGAAAACGATCATTTTTTAAGGTCGTCATTTACTTTCCCAATCAAAAATTAAATTCGCCCCATCATAGCAAAAAGGCCTGCTACATAACCATTTCTAGAAAATTTTTCTCAATAAAGTTTAGGGTCTGTTGACATTTCATAAATGGCTTGCGTTGTAGGTTAAAATTGAGCAGGCAAGGCATGAAACAAAGAGAATAGCGAGACTATTTTCGAGTTTCATAACGTAGGCTGAGATAATTTTAGCCACAACCCTTCGGGACTAGCGTGTTTTTTGCCGCTACGTCGTTACGAACTACTCATTTAGAATGACTAAATTTCATACTCCGTGCCTAGTATCGCCTAAAAAACACACGTAGTCGCAAACGTAGACGAATTGTCAACAGACCCGATTTTATAACTTTGATTTAAATTTCGTTTGGTATACGAAAATAAAACAAAACCAGCTGACAGAGAAAATGTCTATAGAAAAAAATGATTAACACAAAACAAATACTGCAACACCTTATAATTTCTGCAATACTTACACAGATTTTTAGTCATAAATTATGAATAATTCTTAAGGTTGATCTACATGTTCGTTCGCTCAATTCTTGCTTTGAGTTTAAGCTGTTTATTAACAGGTACAGCTTTTGCTGCATCTACAGCTGAGCAACCTCTAACGCCTAAAAAAGTTGCTGCTCCCGTTGAAGATCCTATTGATCCACTTGCTATTGACAGTTCTGCTTCAAGTGTAGAAACACAGATAAGCCAGCAAGAGCAACAAGACTTAGACAAAGCTGCAAACACGCTACAAAATTTAGAAAAAACTGAGGATAAAAACTCAGGTACTGCTATTGCCCCATCGGCTCCACAGACCACGACTGCAAAAACGGCAAGCAATCCCAACGCGCCTAAAGCATCTTGGACTTTAGATGGAATCAACAATGCAGAATGGTACGAAAATATTGGCAAGGGTCAATTCCCTGTCTATGCTCGTGCCCATGTCATGTTAAATAATGCACATGCTTCACCTGGTGCAATTGATGGTTCAAGCGGTATGAATACGCTGAAAGCCATTGCTTCATTCCAACAAATGAATGGCATTAAACCAACGGGTGAGCTGACCAAAGAAACTTGGGATGCATTAATTTCTCAACAAGGCAATAAACCTGCTTTTGTAGAATACACGATAACTGCTGAAGATCTAAAAGGTCCTTATGCAAAATCAATTCCACGTGATTATGCTTTACAAGCAAAAATGCCAGGTTTGTATTACACCCGTGTCACCGAAATGCTGGGTGAAAAATTCCATATGGATGAAGAGTTCTTAAAGAAACTTAATCCTAAAGCAACATTTAACAAAGTTGGTGAAAAGATCGTTGTCACCAATATCCGTAACGAATTGCCTGAAAATATCCATTTAATTGTGGCGCATAAAGGCGCGAAACAATTGTATTTATTTAATGCGCAAAACCAAATGGTCGGCTCATTCCCTGCCACGATTGGTAGTTCTGATACGCCATCGCCAACAGGAACGTATAAAGTTACCGGTGTTGCACGCAACCCTTGGTATAGTTACTCGCCAAGTAACTTTGTACAAGGCAAAAACTTAAAACCATTATCATTACCACCTGGTCCAAATGCCCCTGTAGGGAATATCTGGATTGGCTTGAGTAAGAAATCATTTGGTATTCATGGTACGCCAAACCCATCTGCAATTTCGAAAACAGCTTCACATGGTTGTATTCGTTTGACCAACTGGGATGCCAATGACTTAGGTAAAAAAGTTAAATCAGGTGTAACGGTTAAATTCCTAGAATAATCTTATACTTGATGAAATGAAAACCAGTGTGCATACACTGGTTTTTTTATTGCAAAAGATAAAAAACTGATCGTTCTAAAAACAAAACAATATGTTGCTATTTTGCTATTTCATCCCAATTACTTAAATATTAATATTCACTCATGTTAAAAAATAAAGAATTGGAGACTTGAGATGAATACTTTTTTACATCACAGCGAAAACCGTGGTCACGTAAAAATGGGTTGGTTAGACACCAAACATAGTTTCTCTTTTGGTAGCTGGTACGATCCTAAATATATGGGTGTTGGTTCTTTACGTGTAATCAATGATGATACCATTGCAGCACATAAAGGTTTCGGTACTCACCCACATGACAATATGGAAATTTTGACCTGTGTACTCAAAGGTACCATTTCACACAAAGACAGTATGGGAAATGAACGTCATATCCATGCGGGTGAATGGCAATTGATGAGTGCGGGTACAGGTGTACAACACAGTGAAATCAACCAAGGTGATGAAGCCGTTCATATGCTACAAATTTGGGTGATTCCAAATGTTCAAGATGCTAAACCAAATTATCAACAAATTGAACGTGATCCTAAAAAATCACCTAATGAATGGCAATTGATTGTGGGGCCAAATGACAATGCGCCGATGCATATTCGTCAAGATGCTGAAATTAAAGCGGCATATTTGGAAAAAGGTCACACACTTGAAGTGAAAGCAACCCAAAAATTTAACTATGTACATGTGATCGACGGTGAAATTGATATTGCGGGTCAAGTCGTTAAAGCAGGTGATGCTTATTTATTTGACGAAGATTCAACACTCACTGCACATGAAGATAGCCAGTTTATTTGGTTTGATTTAAACAGCTAATCCGTATGCAATAAAAAACCTCCGTATGTAATATATGGAGGTTTTTTATGTCGAGCTTATTGAATAAGTTAGCAGCAGTGTTTAAGCACAATAATTTTTTTTCTGATCTTTAATCAATGATAGAGCAGCATTCCAAGCGGCCTGAATAATTGGTTCAGCAGCATCACTTTCAAATTGCTTCACCGTATATTCACATATTTGCTTACTCGGATAATGAAGTTTCGAGCTACTCATGGCTTTGATCTGAACTTGACAAGCCCGTTCTAAAAAGTAAATTTCGTGAAATGCTCTTGCGATACTATTACCAGTGGCGAGCAAACCATGATTACGTAAAATCATGCAACGGTAATTGCCCAAATCCTCAACCAAACGCTCTCGCTCTGCGGTGGAAAACGCAATGCCCTCATATTCATGATAAGCAATATTATTATAAAATTTCAGTGCATGTTGCGATAAAGGCAATAAACCTTTTTCTTGTGCAGACACCGCAATCCCGTCTGCCGTATGGGTATGAATAACACAGTGAATATCATCTTTGGCATGGTGTAAGGCAGAATGAATGACGAAGCCTGCGACATTGACCATCTTCCCTTGATCATAATCGGCCACGATATTCCCTTCATGATCAATCTTCACCAAATCTGATGCTTTCATCTGATCAAATGTCACCCCATAGCGGTTAATCAGAAAATGATCAGGCTCATGCGGGACACGTAAACTGATATGGGTATCAATCAAATCGGTCATTCTATAGTGAGCAATCAAGCGATAAAGGGCTGCCAACTGACAACGTGCTTCCCATTCAGCTTTATCAATATGCTTTGGACGTTTCATCCTAAAATCCTTTTTATTGCCAATGTATAAACATCATTACTTTTAGCGAGTGTTCAACAAATTAACAAGTTTTAATTCGTGAATGATAACTAAAGCATCAATTTCGGGGTTGCATAATATAAAAAATCCAAATCAATAATTGAATATTGATTTGGATTAAAATTATTAATTATCATATTTTTTATTATTATTTATATTTATCAAATTATTATAATAAAGATTTATATTTTGTTTGTTCTTATTAAAATAAAAAATTAAATTATTATTTATTTTAATTCTTCATTATTGTTATAAAACGCCCTCATTGGTTGTTATAAGAATAGATTTAAATACTGAGCTGATAGAGCAATTTTTTACCCTTAAAAGTTAAATCCTTAATAAAAACAATATCCCTATTATCTAAGTAAGAAATAGCATCATCAATTTCAATGTAGTCTTCATCAATCAACCATGAAATATCCAATTCGTTTAAATCAACCATACCGACTAAGTAAATAGCCTGATTTTTATTTTGTCGATTTTGAATATTTTTTAGAATTTCGCGTATCTTAATCCAGTCTTTCATATTTTAAATCTCATCGTGCTTACAGGTTCTATTATATTTATTGGAGAATTAAATACTAGATAGAGAAATGCCCTATGCGACAAAATTTGTCGCATAGGGCATCACTATAAAAAACCACAATATCTGTATAAATTTCATCCATAAATATGGATAAGAATTTCCCCTACAATCGCTTTAAAATTGCAATATGAAAGCTTGAATTCACGCCCTATATTCTGTTCTCGTGCTTATAGTCAAACAAGGAAAAATCACATCTGCTTGTGGCACTTCTTACAAACTCACTGCAAGCGTCCCAATTTTTATGCATATGATTGGCCTTTGCAAAATCACGATTTCATACTTTCACTCGTGTACAAACTTTTGCTCAATGAGATGTCATACGTAATCCCATTCCCCACAACCAATGAATGCCACGCTTTTCACGGTAAAATCTGCTGTTTAATCATTTGAAGTCACAATCTTATCCCTTTGCCTTAAGAAGACTGCGATAAGGACTCTTCAGCATCACTTGATTCTAGCTTGATCTCATCAGGCTGTTTTTCTCCACGATTTAAAAATAGATTTAATAAAATTGCGGCCAAAGTTGCTGTACCGATTCCACCAAGATCAAATGAACCAATATGTACACTAAAATTACCTGCCCCCATGATCAAGCTGACCGCAGCAATAATTAAGCTACTGTTTTTAGTGAAATCAACTTTGTTATCAATCCAAATCTTTGCACCAGCCACTGTGATTAAACCAAACACCACAATTGAAGCACCACCTAAAAGCGCAACAGGAATAGTACTAATTACAGCTCCAAATTTAGGTGATAAGCCCAACAAAATGGCAAAGATCCCA
This sequence comes from Acinetobacter sp. RIT698, assembly GCF_009668065.1. Taxonomy (NCBI): domain Bacteria; kingdom Pseudomonadati; phylum Pseudomonadota; class Gammaproteobacteria; order Moraxellales; family Moraxellaceae; genus Acinetobacter; species Acinetobacter sp. RIT698. Next base: position 4,077 of record NZ_WJYH01000056.1, on the reverse strand, counting down.
GCAATCACAAAGACAGTCGTTGAATAAATTTTAGTGACGGCCATAACCCCAATATTTTCAGCATAGGTGGTCATGCCTGTCCCACCAACAGAAGCTGATAAACTGGTACATACACCATCGGCAAAAAAAGCACGTCCCATATAAGGTGATAAATCACGGCCTGTCATTGCAGATACTGCTTTAAAGTGACCTAAATTTTCAGCGACCAGAATTATTGCCACGGGCGCAATTAACAGCATGGCATTGGCATTAAACGTAGGTGCAACAAAATGTGGTAGGCCTAACCATGCAGCATTGCTAATGACTGCAAAATCGATAGCTTTGCCAAAGCCCATTACATTGGCAAGGATAAAATATAAGACATAGGCACAGACCAAACCCAACAACAATAATAAGCGACGCATCATGCCTCGGGTAAATACAGCAATCGCACTGATACACAGAATGGTTAGAATTGCCATCCAAGTATCAAATGAATTTGCTGAAACACTTTTAATGGTGACGGGTGCCAAATTTAGTCCAATGATCATCACGATTGCACCCGTAACAATCGGTGGCATCAACTTTTCAATCCAACCTGTTCCAGTCTTCATGACAATTAAACCAATCGCGGCATACACTAAGCCACAAGCGATGGTCCCCCCCAAAGCCAAGGCAATATTCGGATTTGATCCCACTCCAGCATAGCCTGTTGCAGCAGCGACAGCACCAATAAATGCAAAACTCGATCCGAGATAACTTGGCATTCTTCCACCTGTCATCAAGAAGAATAGAATCGTGCCAATACCCGTGATAAATATGGTTAAATTGGGATCAAAGCCCATTAGCAAAGGGGCAAGAACCGTTGCACCAAACATTGCAAAAGCATGTTGCAAGCCCAAAACAATACTTTTTCCAGCAGGTAAATATTCATCAATTTGCACAGGGGTTTGATCTAAATTTCCTGTGTATGGTTTAAATGATGTAAACCATGGTTCTTTTGTCGCCATTTTCTAAGTCCCCATATTGAGAGATCAACATACATTTTGAGGTTCACAGTAACTGCGTTTGAAATATAGAAGCGCATTTAAACTTGGGTTGTGACGAATTGCTTTGACCTGACAAAACAATACATCATGACTGCCGACCACTTGACTGGATACCACTTCACAATCAAATGAAATTAGGGCGTTATCTAACACGGGAGAACCTGTCACCAGTTCACTCCATTCAGCTTGCGCAAATCTGTGTTGCATCGGTGTTTTGCCACCAAAGAGATTCGACAATTCGGCTTGATTTGAACCCAATGTATTGACACATAAAACTTTATTTTCAGAAAAAGTGTGATATACCGAAGCAGTCCGATTGAGACATACCAATAAGGTTGGAGGTGAATCCGTTACACTACACACTGCAGATGCAGTAAAACCTGCCTGCCCTGCATTACCTTTGGTGGTGATCACATTGACCGCAGCACCTAGATTAGACATACCTTGTCTAAAAATAGCTTGATCGATTTCTAAATGGACATTGGCTTCACACGGCGTGTTAAACTCAATTATTTCACCAGCAAGTGCACTTTCCTGTTTGATCATTTGCATCATGACGCTCCCACCCCAATGCGCAAATGTTCATTGAGGTTAAAATTCTTTTTGAAAAAAATGATTAAAACGCATAGACAAATCTAGACATGCTCTATCCCACATGTGCGACAGATGCTATTTCTACTAAGGCTTCAGGTTTAACCAGTCCGACTTGTACACAATATCGAGCGGGTTTATCATTGGGAAAATATTCAGCATAGACCACATTTACTGCGGCATAATCCGCCCAATCTTTGACGAATATTGAATTAAACGTAACATCATCCATCGTCCCACCTGCAGTTTCGATGACGCTTTTAATGGTTTCTAAAATATGCCGGGTTTGCCCTGCGGCATCACCGACACACACCACATCATTATTTTCATCAAAAGCCAACGTACCTGAGACATAAACAATATTGTCTGCCTTGGTTGCTGGCACATAAGGTGCTAGGGGCTTAGCTGTACCTATTGGGATCACAACTTGTTTCGACATTTTAAATTCCTTTATTTTTCCTTAAAACATCTTCGCCATAGACTTCAATACTAGATATGGCAATAGACAAATAACCAGTTTAAAACCACTAAGCCGATTGACTGAAAGTCACAGAATTTGGCTGTGCCTGTTGAGTATTAAAAGTCTTTACAAATGACGCCGTGTCAGACACCCATCCAAAAAAAGTTTGAATGTTATATAAGGCTGCCTCTTGCGCTGTTTGAGGACCCGCTTGATAACATGCATCTTTAAGCGCCACACCAAAGTATTCCAAGAAAAAACCATCTCTGAGGGTTGATTCCACACAAACATTGGTGGCAATACCCACGAAAACTAAATTTCGAATACCACGGGCACGTAAAATGCTGTCCAGCGCTGTATTAAAAAAGCCGCTATAACGTGGTTTCTCGATCACAATGTCTTGAGCTTGAGGCCTTAACTCATCAATTAATGCAAAATCCCAACCTCCTTTTGCCAATAATTTGCCTTGTAAGTCAGGATTTTTACGCATGGTTTTTAAGGCATTGGATTTATGAAAGTTAGGAGAACCTAGGCCACCTGCTTCTACATATTGCTGATCCCATCCGTTTTGGAAATAGATCACTTGGATGCCCGCGGTATGTGCTGCATCAATGCTTTTTTTAATATTGGCAACCACAGGTTGAGTGGCTGAAACATCAAAACCAGCCAAATCTAAATAACCACCAATTGAGGTATAGGCATTTTGCATATCAATCACAATAAGCGCCGTTTGTTCTGGTGCAAGCTGAATTGATTCTGGTTCTGCTTTTAAAACTCTGCCCGTTCCTGCATGTGCGGTAAAATCTGTACAGACCAGATGTTCTACAGCTTTAGCGTCATTCATCATACTCATGCGCTTTTCTCCAAAATGGGTTGAGCTGATTGATAGCTTGCAACAACCTCCTGACGGCAAGTCATCAAGGGCTGAATACGTTGTCCAAAATCCTCAACCCCTTGTATAAAATCATCAAAAGTTAAAAGAATCCCTTCAGTACCTTGAATTGTAGAAATTTGGTCCAGCATCTTAGCCACATTTTCATACGAACCAACGATTGTTCCCATGTTGATATTGACGGGGGAAACACTTGAAGCCATTTGACGAATATTGGTATCTGTACCCGATGTTTGATCTTTACCACCTTGGTTCATTAACCAATTAATCGCCTCTAGATCTGCACCTTGGTTATAGTTCTCCCATTTCGCCATGGCGTGTTGATCTGTCTCTGCGGCAATCACCATAAACAAAACATAAGTTTGTACATCTCTTCCAGTTTGGTCGGTATGTACTTTTAAACGGTCATTGATTTCAGCGTAGGCGGTTGGTGTATTTAACCCTTTACCAAAGACAAAATTATAATCTGCATATTTTGCAGAGAACGCTAATCCCGCATCAGACTGGCCTGCACAAATAATTTTCATATCTGCTTGTGGCATTGGCTTTACTTGGCAATCCTCCATTTGGAAGAACTCGCCTTTAAAATCAGATGCTCCAGTTGCCCAAAGCTCACGTAAAATTTCGACATATTCAGATAAATAATCATAACGTTTAGAGAAATAATCATTCCCTGGCCATAGTCCCATTTGGGTATATTCTGGTGGTTGCCATCCCGTCACAACATTTAGCCCAAAACGTCCATTTGAAATTGAATCAATCGTTGACGCCATACGTGCCACGATGGCTGGCGGCATCACCAAAGTCGCGGCTGTCGCAAAAATTTTAATTTTACTGGTGACTGCGGCCAAACCTGCCATTAATGTAAACGTTTCTAAGTTATAATCCCAAAATTCAGTTTTACCACCAAAACCACGCAGTTTAATCATGGACAATGCAAAATCAAAACCATAATGTTCTGCACGCTGTACAATCTGTTTATTTAACTCAAATGTTGGCTTATATTGCGGTGCATTTTCTGAAAGCAACCAGCCATTATTTCCAATCGGACAAAACACACCAATTTTCATAGCTAAACCTCACTGGACAAAAAATATTCTAAAAAA
>NZ_WJYH01000055.1:0-27759 GCF_009668065.1 Acinetobacter sp. RIT698 | reverse complement strand
TTTATAAAAGGGGATTATTTTATCAATCTCAGAGAGTAACCTATTTATTTCAATTATTCTTCCATTAGTTAGTCTACTGACAGATGTTCTCATATCAAAATCATTTAAATTTATACTGCTTAATTTTTCCTTTATGTACTTTAAATTAGTAACAAAGTTATTTTCATCTTCCGTAAGACCTAAATCTAATTCTTGTTGATCATCATTCATATAAAAACACTAAATCATTAATTAACCTCAATATACTACCTAATCTCCAACAACAAATCCACAAAACTACTCACATAACAGAGTTATAATTTTAAATTACACATATCACAGCAAAACTGTGAACAGGCGTGGAAACCTGTTTATACTCAAACGGTGCAAAATCAAAGTCACACTAAGCTGCATTTTTTGCCTAATGTTTAGCAGTTGCTAGGTTAGACAGGGCAGATTCTTTTGATAATATTTTAGCCGTTGTATCTCTTTTTTCGCAGTTTTCTTATACCTAGACACTTCATTCATATATCTAGTCAATGCTTCTTCTACTGTAAGAACTATTTTATTATTTAAAGCTTGTTTGGTAGAAAAATTTAAGAAGAATTCACGCTCTTGAATCTCCGCCCATCGCTTCGTATGGTAATACCCCCATTTTTAATTGATTTAATGAGTAGAAAACCAAAGTCCTTATAGTTGTTTAAATTTAGGTGGTTTACCATCAACTTACATATGTGGTCGTTCATGATTATAAAAGTGTTGCCATGCAGTTGTATAGTCTTGGACATCTTCAAGTTCTCGAAATAAATATTGATTCAAACATTCATATCGAACTGTCCGATTGAAGCGTTCTACATAAGCATTCTGCTGTGGATTACCAGGTTGGGTAAATACATGTTCAATTTTATGTTAAGTACATCAGGCCTGCATTAAATCACTAATGTACTCTGGCCCATTATCACTACGTATACGCTTTGGCTTACCTCGCCATGCGATTAATTGATCTAGTCCCCTGAGTACTCGTTGAGCTGGCAAAGAAAAGTCAACCAATATATCTAGTGACTCACGGTTATAGTCATCAATAACATTGTGAATTCGGTAACTGCGACCATCACTGAGTTGGTCATGCATAAAGTCCATTGACCACGATTCATTCGGTGTTGATGGCACTGCGAGTGATTCAGGCTTTATTCGCTTAATGCGTTTGTTTGGTTTAATTCGTAGGTTAAGCTCAAGCTCCTTATAAATTCGATAAACACGTTTGTGGTTCCATAGATAGCCTTTGACATTACGTAGGTACAAAAAGCAAAGCTGGAAGCCCCAAGTCTTATTCTCATTGGTGAGCTTAAGCAGCCATTCTGCGATGATCTTATTTTGCTCGTCTAATTGAGCTGTATATCGATAGCAGGTTTGACTGACTTGGAATATGAGACAGGCCTTACTTACTGAGATCTTAAATTGCTCAACGGCTCGCTGAGCAAGAGATTTACGTTGTGTTGACCTTATAACTTTTTTGACAGTGCATCCTGAAGAATATCTGCTTTAAGGCGTTCGTCAGCATACATACGCTTCAGACGAGCATTCTCAGCTTCTAATTCTTTAAGTCGCGTCATCATGGAAATATCCATACCTCCATATTTCGCTTTCCATTTATAAAATGTAGCGGAACTCATGTCATGTTCACGACACAGATTAGGAACAGGGGTTCCTGATTCGGCTTGCTTCAAAATACTCATGATTAGGCTGTCTGAATATTTAGATGTTTTCATAGAAAATCTCCTTCAACAAGATTATTCGATTTTCTACTTTTAACTTCAATTATTTTTAGGGGGGATTACCGCATCATTCTTAGATTTAAATGTTTTACTTTTTCTTTGATTGAAGGCAATAAGATCTGCTCTCCACTTACCATTTTCAAGTTGATAAATTGACAGACTCATAAAGTTTACAACCTCAATGACTTATACAAATAAACACACGTTAAAGAATGTGTAAAAAACGTGTAAATGAATACCTAAGAATACCTCAAAATACCTTAAAAAAACCCAACACCCAGAAACGAAAAAACCCCGAAGCCTTTGTGTATCAAGGCTTCGGGGTTTATCTAATCTGTTTAACCTAAACTAATGGTCCCGAGGGTCGGACTCGAACCGACACGTCATCGCTGACAGTGGATTTTGAGTCCACCGCGTCTACCAATTTCACCACCTCGGGAGAGGTTGTGTGCGTATAATAGCGCGTTTCATTTTCTTGTCAACGACAAGTTTTCACATTTGTTTAATTTTAAGGCATATCTGGTTTTTTTGGATTATAAAACATCAATTTCAGCCATTAATTTGAAAAACGACTATACTAGCGACAGTTTTTAAATCCCAAATGTCAGTTTTTCTTCCTCATGATGCAACTCTCCGATTTTAATTTCGAACTTCCCGACGAACTCATTGCGCGCTACCCACTTGAAACACGTAGCGCTTCTCGCCTTTTACATCTCAATGCAGATGGTTCATACCAAGATCTTCACTTCACCGATGTTTTTGATTTATTCAATGAAGGTGATTTATTGGTACTCAATGATACCAAAGTAATGAAAGCACGCTTAAAAGGTAAACGCGCCTCTGGTGGTGCTATTGAAGTTTTGGTTGAACGTATTTTTGATCAGACCATTGCACATTGTCATATCAAAGCCAGCAATTCACCTAAAGCAGGTGCTGAGTTATTTATTGGCAAAGATGAAGTCAAGGTGACGGTAACAGGTCGTCATGAAAACTTATTTGTGGTGGAGTTTTCACAGCCTATTTTGCAAGTTTTAGATTTATATGGACAATTGCCTATACCGCCTTACTTTAACCGTGAAGCAGAAGCCATTGACACAGAACGTTATCAAACCGTGTTTAACGATCCAACCAAATTGGCCAGCGTAGCAGCACCGACAGCAAGTTTGCATTTCGACCAAGCCCTATTAGAAAAATTAGAGCAAAAAGGCGTAAATAAAGCTTTTGTAACCTTGCATGTGGGTGCTGGAACATTCTTACCCGTACGTACAGATCAGATCGAAAATCACATCATGCACAGTGAATGGTGTGATGTGCCTGAAGCAACTGCAAAATTGATTCAAGAAACCAAAGCACGTGGCAACAAAGTAATTGCCGTCGGAACGACAGCAACACGTGCCTTAGAAAGTGCAGCGCAAGCGTCTGGGGGAAAAATTGCCGCATGGACAGGCGATACACAAATCTTTATCTATCCAGGGTATCAGTTCTGTGTGGTTGATCGCTTGATCACCAACTTTCATTTACCAGAATCTACCTTGTTAATGTTGGTATCTGCATTATCCAACCGTGACAATATTATGAACGCATATCAACATGCTGTTGCAAGCAAATATCGTTTCTTTAGTTATGGCGATGCAATGCTGATTGAAAACGCAAATGGCTAAGGTCTAACGAAGCGCAACCTATTTAAAAGTTATTGCTTAGTCAGACCACCAATATGCAAAGTGTGGTTTAAACACGACACTTTGCATTCAAAATCATTTTTTCGTTACAATCAGGCATCTAAGCACTTGCCACAATAATGAATAAAGATGAATGATTTACTGACAAAAATTCAAAATGCCTTTAGTCAACAACACGCAAATAATGGCAAGACTCAGCACAATATCCATGCGATCAATCAGTTACTCTCTTCAAATCAAGATTTTGAACAGATCATTGCAAGCTTAAAGAATTGGCAAGATGATCCGAGTCTGTCTATTCAAAATTATACTTTTTGGCTTTTTATCGCGATTGCGATTGGCTTATTTGTACTGGCTATTTTTACCCACCCGATACTCTTACTGGTTGCGGGTGCAAGTGTGGCTTTTGCTTTCTATAAACGCACTTCGACAAAAGCACTCAATCAATTGGTTGAAGATGCTCATCAAAAGAACCTAGAAGCAAAATATCAAATTCGCTTCTATCCCAATGCCTTCGATGAAAATATTGAGTCTCCCTATAATTTCCCGTTATTTGGTTTAGGGGATCATGAAAATACCATTGGTCATTGCATTTATGGCGCTTGGCAGGTCAACGGTATCAACTATCCATATATGCTGTTTAATTATCATTATGTGGATGAAGTCGAAACTCGTGATTCAGAAGGCAAGAAAAAGACTGAATATCGTCATTATGATTTATGGGGGATCATCCTAGAAAACTTCCCTGCTCAAGGTATCAGTATTTCATCTAAACAAAATCGAGCCTGCCGTCTTGGGGTAAAATGGTCGAGTGGGGATATTCGTTTCGACAATCAGTACCAATTAAGTGGCATAAATGAAATGCAACTTGCCAAATTTTTCACACCAAATCATGTATTAATGCTTGATCAAGCCATGGCTAATTTTAAAGGTGATTTTTATGTTCAAGCTCAGCGCCCTTCTTTGTGCTGGCTGTTTAAAACAGATATTACCAAAGCGCAAATGCAAGTTGATAAAGTTCAAACTGTCTATGATTTGGCTGCACAACTTGAAAGCATGAACATGCCTGATTATGAACAGCTTAAAGATTCACTGATCACAATTCTACAAGAAGTCCAGCCTCATTATGTGACAAATAAAGTTGAAAAATAAACAATTTACTTTGTCGATACAATAATTTATCGCATACTTATCAATCTGGAATTCGAACTTTAATAGACTTCAATCATGATTATTTGCCATGCCTATAGAAACCGTTGAGCGATTGCTTCACCTACGCACAAGAAAAAATAAACATGTGATGCGCAATATCGCCCGGCTTTGGGAAATTGGACAACAGGCTCAATCTGCACAAGATATTTTAGATGGCTTACATCCGTGGGGAGAATGTAGAGAGTTATTTTTTCATAACCTCATCCCCAGACTGCTGTTTATGATTGGGGTACTGACTGCAATTTTTGGTTGGCTGATTCATCACTATATTCCCTACCCACTGAGTCTATTAGCAGCCTTGTTATGCTGTTTTGCTGCTTATTTAATTTATGAGCAAAGCGATCCAATTGATGAAGTGATCAATTTTTTAGAACAGCGTATGATGTTTCTCCGCTACGAGTTAGATTTTAATAAAACCCCAAGTCATATCTCCACAACAAGCAATACCTTTTTGGTCATAAGCAAGTTAAAACAAAGTTTTCCATTGTTTTCGCAAGGTAATGTGTTGAATGAGATTGAACAATTTTCATCCACCAAATGGTTTAATGGTGAACAAGAACATCATGTGATGTTATTTCAGTATCATTATGTCGATGAGTTTTCACTGCCCAATACTCAGGGTGAAAAACAGAAAATTAAGGAAACTCATAAAAACCAATGGGGCGCTTTTATTTTTCAATTACCCGCCCTCGGCTTTGCCGCCAGTAATAAACATCATGAATTTATTCCGCCCTATACCCAAATATGGAAGACTGCGGATATTCTGGTCAGTCAAAATTTATATATTTTTGGCTATGATCAACATCAACTTGCCCGTACCATTAGTCCAAGTATCACCTTAAAATTAAGTGATTTTTTTCAACACTATTCAGGTGATATTGTTTATCATTTTGAAGAAAATATGCTGTGCTATATGGGAGATCAAGATCTCTTTCGCATTCGTCGTAAAAAACAAAAGCTTCAGGATATTTCAGCACTTCGTGGACATTTAAGAACATTAACCATGCCTGAATATGAAAAATTTAAACAGTGCATGCTAAACTTGATTTCATAAATCAAAAGGAATAATCAAAATGGGTTTAATCATATTTATTGGGATTTTTATTGTTCTGATCGTTTGGGGTATTCTGGTTAGGAATAACATTGTGCGTTATTTCAATGCGACACAACGTGCATGGGCTGAAGTGGCCAATTTTGAACGCCAGAAAGTAAAAACACTGGAAACTTTAGAGCAAACTTTGGCGCAATATACACAGTTTGAAAAATCAACTTTGGAAAAAGTGACCGAGTTACGTCAGCAAATTTTGAATCTAAATCTAAACAATACCGATGTTTCTCAACTGCAACATGTTGAAAAACTCAATCAAGATTTAATGAAAAGTTTAAATGTGGTGGTTGAAAATTATCCTGAACTCAAAGCGGATACTTTGTATGCAAAAATGATGAATGATATTCAAGAACAAAATGAAAATGTCGGTGCAGCAATCACCATTTTTAACCGTAATGTTGAAGAATTTAATAACACCATCGAAATTTTTCCAAACAATATGATCAATACCATTACTTTGGCAAAGAAAACAATTCGTCCATTTTCCGACAATGTGGTCACTCAGAATTTTGATTACAAGCCTAATTTCAACTAAGCTTCACTCAATATTGTTGGAAAAACCCATCCTTCCCAAGGAAATATTGGGAAGGTTCTTTAATCAAACATCACTTGAATAAATACGTAAAAAACAAATAATGACAATGGATTTATCAACAAGCTTGGTAAAAAACAATGGTCAACAATCCAGTCCTTGCATGCGATTAAACTAAAATTTCAAATCGTCTGTAGGATTTAAATCGGGTATAAATTACCAGCAAATAACACCAACAGTATTACTTAGAATTACCAACCCTATGTTGAAACTCTTTTCCCCCTCCCTCTTTCACCTTCTTTTCAAAAACTGGAATGTATTTGAGATTGTTTGGCTTTTTAGTTTTATTTTCATCGGCTGTATCATTACCTTAGTTCAACAGGATACATGGTTTAATTTCGTGGTATTACTCAGCGGAATTCTCTGTGTGGTATTAGCAGCAAAAGGCAATATTCTCAATTATAGTTTTGGTTTATTTAATAGCTGTGCTTATGCATGGATTTGCTATAACAACGGGCTTTATGGCGAAATGGGACTAAATCTCTTATTCTTTGTCCCAACCGCTTTGATCGGCATGCTACTTTGGCAGAAACATACCAAAGAAAAACAATTACAACAGGCCTATACCCTTCGGCAGGCTTATTTGATTTTGATCATCCTGAGCAATATAGGTTGTATTGCGATACTCGGTTATCTGCTTGCCCAAATTCCCACTCAAAATACGCCTTATATAGATGCAACCACCAATATCCTTGCAATCACAGCAACGATTTTAATGCTGCTGCGTTTTAAAGAGCAATGGTGGTTCTATATTACTTTAAATATCTTCAGTATTTTAATGTGGGCGATCCGAACCCTTGATGGTAGTGGTGATGGTGCAATGATGTTATTGATGTGGTCGGCCTTTCTGATCAATGCCATCTATGGCCACTATAACTGGAACAAACTTGCACAAAACTATTCAAACTCATCCTATTGAATTTAAAAACTATGAAAAAAATCGGACTAACACTCGGTAAATATGCACCCTTACATGCAGGTCATATGCATGTATTTGAAACAGCATTACAAGAAGTGGATGAGCTGTATGTATTGATCTATCAAAGTTCAATTACAACTATCCCCTTAAACATTCGCGCCCAATGGATCCGAGATTTATTTCCTCAAATTCATGTAATTGAAGCATGGGATGGGCCTGAGGGATATTCCAATGATCGGGCGTTTGAAATAGAACAAGAAAATTACATCATTCAAAAGCTCAATGGCGTGAAAATTTCGCATTTTTATAGTAGTGAATTTTATGGTGAGCATGTCAGCACTGCACTCAATGCAATTGATCGTAGAGTGGATGAGTCACGTCTACAGGTGCCGATCTCCGCTACAATGATTCGAGCAAATGCCTTTCAAAATCGGAAATTTATCCCCAACTGTGTCTATGCAGATTTGATTAGCAAAGTCGTCTTTGTCGGTGCAATGTCTACAGGCAAGTCGACTCTGGTTGAAGCGCTTGCGAAAAAGTATGCAACAACTTTTGCCCCAGAATATGGGCGTGAATATTGGGAAACTCACCAAGTTGATCGTCGTATCGGTTTTGAAGATTTCAATATTATTGCAGATCGTCATATCGCCTATGAAGATCAGGTCACTTTAGATGCAAACCGTTATTTATTTGTAGATACCAACGCGATAACCACAGCGATGTTTTGTATGGATTATCATGGACGATTACCTGAGCACCTCAAACAACTTGCACTCGAAAATGCACAGCGCTATGACTTATTTTTCTTGTGTGAAGATGATATTGCTTATGACGACACTTGGGATCGTAGCGGCCCCCAAAAAAGAGCTATTTTTCATCAGCAAATTATTGCGGATCTCAAACAACGTCGGATTCCATACATCGCTTTAACAGGAAGTTTAGAACAACGGATTGCCAAGGTTGAACAAGTGCTAAATCAGTTTGATAAATTCAACAATTTTTTTGGATCAGCTTTAAAGCCATGATCAGGAATCGATTATGGCGATTGAGTATATTTGACTCGAAACATATCGCCTAAATCACCATGTGGAAATTTGAATAAAAATTCAGCCATAATCCTGTTTATTTTCAATATAAAAAATGACATTTCGATCATTTTCTGATATTTTCAAACCGCTAAAAAATGACTATTTTTAGAACAAAACGATCAACTTAAAATGATCAACTTAATAAAAAGACAATCTAAAGATTGGAGTAAATCAAATGTTAAAAAAATTATTCATGATGTTATGTCTGTGTTTTCTCTGGCAAGCCCCTGCTCAAGCGAAAGGCCTGTTAGTTTTCAATACAGGCGATGAAATGTTTAAGGTTGGCCCATTTCCACAAGAAGTATTAAGTCAATATGAAGATCTTAAAAGTTTAAATGCAGGATATAAATGTAGTCACTTTGGGATCTTATGGGCAGATGTCAAAACATGGGACTGCACCTTAGTCGGCATGACCGATGCAGAACCAGATACGTTTTATGAATTACCTGATGATGTCATTTCAACCTTAAGTAAAAATCCTGAATACCAAGAAAATAAAATGCAGCGTAATTTTTGGAATCATTATGGAATATTCATCATGATTCTGGGAGTTATCGCCTTGATCATTATCGGCCGTAAGGCAAAAGACTAATTTTCTATCTTGTCCAAATCTAAGCTAAAAAGCGAACTACAGTTCGCTTTTTAGCTGTATAAAAATAATACCTTGATATTCAAACAATAATTATTCAACGATAAAAAAATGATTCTCGTATCAATCTATTGATGTTCAAGGCGCTAAATCAATAATTTTAAATTTAACATTATGAAAAACAACATGACTGGTATTCGACCATAAAATCAGGGAAAATAGCCCCCTTTTGCAATTATCAATCAGCGAACTGTTTTTTCGCCAGATTTAGGTTATTTATGAAGTTTGAAAAATTAGGTCAGTCGGGGCGTGCTCGTCGTGGTCGTTTAACTTTAGAACATGGTGTGATTGAAACACCTGTGTTCATGCCTGTGGGAACTTATGGCACAGTTAAAGGCATGTTGCCACGCGATATCGAAGATATCAAAGCACAAATTATTTTAGGCAATACCTTCCATCTTTATTTACGTCCTGGACTAGATGTTATCCGTGAACATGGCGGTTTGCATGAGTTTATGAAATGGGGCAAACCGATTCTTACTGATTCAGGCGGCTTCCAAGTCTTCAGTCTGGGTGCTATGCGTAAAATCAAGGAAGAAGGGGTTACTTTCCGCTCACCTATCGATGGTTCAAAAGTCTTTTTATCTCCTGAAATTTCAATGGATATTCAACATACATTGAACTCAGATATTGTGATGATTTTTGATGAATGTACGCCATACCCAGCAACCCATGAAGAAGCACAGAAATCGCTTCAACTGTCATTACGTTGGGCGAAGCGTTGTAAAACACAACATCACGATGTTTTAAAAAATAGAAACGCATTGTTTGGAATCATTCAAGGCGGTATGTATGAAGACCTTCGTGAAGAGTCTTTAAACGGTCTTAAAGAAATTGATTTTGATGGCTTTGCGATTGGTGGTTTATCTGTGGGTGAACCCAAAGAAGAAATGATCAAAGTTTTGGATTATCTGCCTGCAAAAATGCCAGAAGATAAACCGCGTTATTTGATGGGTGTGGGTAAACCAGAAGATATCGTTGAAGCAATTCGTCGTGGTGTCGATATGTTCGACTGTGTCATGCCAACTCGAAATGCACGTAATGGTCATTATTTTGTTACCGATGGTCTAGTTCGAATTCGTAACAGCCAATATCGTCATGATCAAAGCCCACTGGATCCACATTGCGACTGTTATACCTGTACCAACTTCACCCGTGCTTATTTATTCCATTTAGAAAAATGTGGTGAAATGCTCGGTTCAATGTTGGGCACGATCCACAATTTACGTTATTACCAACGTTTTACCCAAGATATTCGTGATGCTTTAGATCAGGGAACTTTTGATGAATACGTGACTGATTTCTATCAACGTCGCGGTTTAGAAGTTCCTCCTTGTCCTGCTGACTAATGCCCCAATATAAAGTTGAATTGAAGATTAATTCAACAGTATTTGCGCTGAAACCCAAGACAAGGTAAATTGCTGAACAAGTCAATTTAAAAGCCATGAAAATGGCAGATAATTTTTAACATTAGGAAATTAGAATGAGCTTATTTATTTCTTCTGCTCACGCTGCAGCAGCGCCTGCACAAGGCCCAGGCATGATGGCAAACATATTGATGATTGTAGTATTTGTTGCAATCTTTTATTTTCTCATCTGGCGTCCTCAAGCAAAACGTGCAAAAGAACACCGTACTTTAATCGAAAGCTTAGGTGTTGGCAGTGAAATTGTCTTTGCAGGCGGCTTAATGGGTCGTATCCTAAAAATTGATGGCGACTTTGCAGTGGTTGAATTAAGCAAAGGAAATGAAGTCAAAGTTCAACGTGCAAGTGTTATTTCAGTACTCCCTGAAGGCACATTAAATAACCTTTAATCATAAAACGGTCGTGCACTTAGCACGACTTTTTCATTTTAAGAAGAAAGCGAATGCGTTACCCTGCATGGAAATATATATTGATTCTAGTGGTACTAGTGATCAGTACATTATATGCGCTGCCGAGTTTGTATCCTGACGAACCTGCTGTTCAAATTTCTGGTGCCAAGGCTGGTACCACAATTGATCAGACTGTCATACAAAAAGCAGAGCAAATTTTAAAAAGTGAAAATATTAGCAGTCATGATAATACCTTCACCAACAATGCTGCCCTTCTGCGTTTAAATACGTCTGAAGCACAGTTAAAAGCAAAAGATGTCCTCAGCAAAGGTTTGGGTGAGAACTATACCGTTGCATTAAACCTTGCACCAACCACACCTGAGTGGTTGCAAAAAATTGGCGCTAAGCCAATGAAGCTTGGTTTGGACTTACGTGGTGGTGTTCATTTCTTACTTGAAGTAGATATGGACAAAGCTATTGCACAACGTATGGAAACCTCAGCAACAGACTTACGTCGTGAGTTCCGTGACAATAAGATTAAATTTAATAGTCTTTCATTGAACAACAATACCATTACGATTCAGTTTGCAAATAATGATGACCGTGCAGCGGTAATGGACTTTTTACGTCGTGATGGGAATAAGTTCAATCAACAAGCTTTAGCAACGGATACAGGTTCTACGCTTAAGTTGACTTATAACGATGCGACCAAGCAAGATATTCAATCTTATGCACTTAACCAAAACTTAACGACTTTACGTAACCGTATTAATGAGTTAGGTGTGGCTGAAGCATTGGTACAAAGCCAAGGTAGCAACCGTATTGTGGTTGAATTGCCTGGTGTACAAGATACTGCCGAAGCTAAACGTGTCTTGGGGCGTACTGCAAACCTTGAATTCCGTTTAGTATCTGATTTAAATGATCAATATATTGACCGTTTCACAGGTAAATATAATGGTCAACCTTTACCGCCAGGTACTGAAGTTTTTGCTTACGAATCTTTGGACAGTGGTCGTGAACTATTATTAAATCGCAGCCGTATCCTTACGGGTGAACGTGTACAAAATGCATCAAGTGGTTTTAGCCAAGATAGTGGTGGCGCTGAAGTAAATATTACTTTAGATACTGCTGGTGGTAAGTTGATGTCAGATGCAACCCGTACTGCTGTTGGCAAACGTATGGCGGTTTTGTTTATTGAAAATAAACAAAAAATCACCTCTGTTGCTGATCCAGTTACAGGTGCGATGACAGAAGTTCGCACACCATATACTGAATCTGTGGTAATCAATGCTGCAAATATTCAAGCTGTTTTAGGTTCATCTTTCCGTATTACCGGTTTAGATTCTCCTCAAGAAGCGGCTGAACTTGCATTGATGTTACGTGCTGGTGCTTTAGCTGCACCAATGTACTTTGTAGAAGAACGTGTTGTTGGTCCAAGTTTGGGGCAAGAGAACATCGATAAAGGCGTATTATCAACTCAAGTTGGTTTCCTGCTTGTTGCAATCTGGATGATCGTGTTCTTCCGTCTATTTGGTTTAATTGCGGATGTAGCATTGGTGATTAACTTGGCAATGCTTCTCACCATCATGTCTTGGATCGGGGCTTCACTGACCTTGCCAGGTATTGCCGGTATCGTAATCACCATTGGTATGGCGGTCGATGCCAACGTACTGATCTGTGAGCGAATACGAGAAGAAATGCGCTGGGGGGCCTCGCCCAAACAGGCCATTATTGCCGGTTATGATCGAGCCTATAACACCATTCTCGACTCAAACTTAACCACATTCTTGGTTGCATTTATTCTGTTTGCTATTGGTACAGGTCCGATCAAAGGCTTCGCTGTAACGCTGATGATTGGTATTATTTGCTCAATGTTTACTGCAATTACAGTAACACGTGCAATTGTTCAATTGGTATATGGCAGAAAACGTAACTTGAATAAGTTGAGCATATAGGAGATCGAAGATGACTGATGTGACTCAACCGAAAAAGAAATATGGTCGCCCTGATGATGAGCATGTAATTAATTTCATGAAGATTGCCAAACCAGCGGCAATCATCTCAATCCTTTTGACCATTGCAAGTATCTTCTTTATTGCAACCAAAGGCTTAAATCTTGGTTTAGATTTTACTGGTGGTGTTTCTGCAGAATTGAACTATCAATATGCAGCAAAACCAGCAGACGTGATTTCGAATTTGGATAAAGCCGGCTTTAAAGATGCAGTTGTACAAACATTAGGTTCAAATAAAGACTTAATTGTACGTATGCCAGCGCAAGACCTTAAAGTTGAAGACTTAAGTAATACCATCACCAAAGCGGTTCAACTGCCGAATAACACTGCCGTTGTTCATAAGGTTGACTCTGTCGGTGGTCAAGTCGGTAATGAGCTATATTTACGCTCTGCAGGTGCTGTAGCACTTGCAATGCTACTTATGCTGATCTACGTGACCATTCGCTTTGAGTTTAAACTTGCAGTTGGTGCAGTGCTTTCATTACTGCACGATGTGATCGTAACGATTGGTATTTTTGCAATGATGCAATGGCCATTTGACCTTACTGTTTTAGCGGCTATTCTTGCCTTAATCGGTTTCTCGTTAAACGATAACATTGTTGTATCGGATCGTATCCGTGAAAACTTCCGTAAGATTCGTGGCGCGACACCGTTAGAAATTGTGAATATTGCCTTAACTGAAACCTTAAAACGTACCATTCATACCTCGATGACATTATTGCTGGTTGTACTTGCAATGATGTTCTTGGGTGGTGATGGCTTACACTGGTTCTCAGTTGCCATGTTTATTGGTGTATTTGTGGGTACGTATTCTTCAATCTATATCGGTACTGCATTTGCATTGTGGCGTGGTCTTAACCGTCAAGACTTTATTGTACAAGTTAAACCTGAATTCGAAGATGAAGAGCATATTCCTCATTAAGTTTCAGTTTTAATTAAAAAAGCTCATCTTTGGATGGGCTTTTTTATGCTTAAAATTTAACATCACAACGCAAAGAAGTTGTTCTATTCATAAGACCTTACTCTGCCCCACAATTCAGCATCACGCTATAGTCAACCTATCAAAAAACTCATACACAAGAATATAATTTCTCTTAGTTAATATTTTTTAATTAAATCAATTATATGGAAGAATAATTTTTTTGATTATAAAAAGCTTGCAATGCCACACCTTACATTCAAAGTTTAAATACCTTTGCGCAGGCGATGCCTCACTTTTCAAAGATGAAAAGATGACAAAAATCTTTCGTTTAACAGGGCTCTTGCGCTGCAAACAAAGCAGTGCTTTATTTTTGCTCATATACCCCCGCCCAACGGCGACATCCATGTCGCCCCACGGTAGGATAACCATCTAGGATCCAAAAGCAAAAAAACCAATTGATAACCAATAGTTTCTAAAAGTTTATACAAAAATATATGCTTCATTTCTGATCAATGACTCGATGCAAGTCACGTGTATGAACAATTAGGTAGTTTGGCTATAGGTCAACACAAAATAGCGATACGAGGTAAATTGTGACTACTGAGCATAATATTTTGCAGTTGGGTAATACTTGGTTTTTTCCTTCCATTTTCCATTAATTAAATTACGATCTGTGACTTCAACTTGATCACCTTTTGGTGAGGTTGCATCCTCAATAAACTCTCGAACCAGCAATAAACCTTTTCTAGGTACAACTTGATACTCAGAACGAATATGGTAGCAACAGCCACTTTTATTAAAGGTGATGATACGTTTGCGCTTTTTGTCTAGCTCGAACATACCTAAATTTTCTTGAGTGAGTGCAGACAGTTCCTGACTTAAAACAAGTTTATTCTTGCTTTGATTAAATACGTAAATGTCATACACAGGACCGCCATAAGAACCATAATTGCCGTTTCTAATCGCGAAGTCTTCTGTTCCATCGAAGTTAAAATCATCAAAAATCAAAGGGCTTTGCTCGCCATAAAGCTGTATAACATTAACACTCGGTTTAAACTTTTCGTCCAAATACATAGTCAGTTCATCAGAGTGAAATGCTTGAAATACCGCTTTACTGCCCTTTTTAAATAGCTTTACTTCGGCCTTTGCCCCACATTCATCTTTTTCACATGCAATATCAATTACGGCATCATAGTGTTTCGAGCCATCTTGAATTTCAAAAACTTGTGCATGCGTTATAGATAAGGAAAATACCAAATAGATACCTAAGCTTTTACAGATTATTTTAAATGGTTGATTCATCATTTTTTATTCAGTCAATTTTATCAAAATCATAGCATTAAAATTGCTTAAATAAAAAACCGCCCGAAGGCGGTTAGGCTCCCTCCTTTATCAAAGGAGGGTTGGGGTAGATTTAATCCTATAGCGGCTTAGTGCCCACCACCATTGATTGCTTTTGTCATCTCTTCAACAACTTTCTTGGCATCACCAAAGATCATCATGGTTTTGTCATTGTAGAATAAGTCATTGTCTAAACCTGCATAACCTGTTGCCATAGAGCGCTTGATCACCATAATGGTACGTGCTTTATGTGCTTCAAGAATCGGCATACCATAAATTGGTGAAGTAGGATCATCTTTAGCCGCAGGGTTAACAACGTCATTCGCACCAATCACCAGTACAACATCAGTCGCAGGGAAATCAGAGTTGATCTCATCCATTTCCAAGATGTCTTCATAAGCAACATCAGCTTCAGCCAACAATACGTTCATATGACCAGGCATACGACCCGCAACTGGATGGATTGCAAAACGAACCGTTACACCTTGCTCTTTCAAGATTTCACACAATTCTTTCACTGCATTTTGTGCACGACCTTGCGCCATACCATAACCCGGTACAATCACAACGCTGTCAGCATTTGACATCAAGAAGCCAGCATCATCCGCAGAACCAGAACGGTAATTACGTTGAACTTGCTCACCTTTATCAACCGATGCTACAGCCGTACCACCCATCGCACCACCAAACAATACATTGATGATTGAACGGTTCATTGCTTTACACATGATGTAAGACAGAATCGCACCTGATGAACCCACCAGTGAACCCGCAACAATCAGCATGTTGTTTTCAAGTGTGAAACCAATACCTGCCGCAGCCCAACCAGAGAATGAGTTCAGTAGCGAAACTACCACTGGCATATCACCGCCACCAACTGGTGCAATCCAAACCCAACCAAATGCCAATGCCAGTGCAGTCATTGCCCAGAATGCTTGCATGTTACCTGTGGTAAAGAAGTACACACCACACGCCAGCATAGCCAGAAAAATGATCGCTTGAACGGGTTTAACCCAAGCACCTGAAATGGTTTTTGCCCATTTCTTTGCAGCTAACTTACCATAAGCAAATACAGATGCAGTAAAGGTAATCGCACCAACGAAACAACCGACGAATAATTCAAATAAATGAACTTTACTCATATGCGCATGCTGTACACCAGCAGCCGTTAAAGCAGATTCGTTTTGCGCAAACAAAGCAGTCAGTTGGTTATTATGTAAAATTGCAGCAATCGCAATCAGTACCGCAGCCAAACCTACAAGTGAGTGCATCAATGCTACTGTTTCTGGCATTTGTGTCATTGGAACTGTACGTGCACGCGCAATACCGACAATTGCACCCAACACCATTGCACCACCAATCATCCATACAACAGGATGATCTGCAACAAAGAATGTGGTGATTACCGCAATCGCCATGGCAATCATACCGTAACGGTTACCAGCAATCGCAGTTTTAGGACCTGAAAGACCACGTAACGTTAAGATAAAAAGGACAGCACCGACAAGGTAGAACCAATCTGCATATTCTCGAATGATTTCCATAGATTAGCCCTCTTTTTTCTTTTGTTTTGGCTTAAACATTTCAAGCATACGTGCAGTCACTGCGAAGCCACCAAAAATGTTAATACTTGCCAAGAACACTGCAATTGCACCAAGTACACTAACAACATTCACGGACTGGAATTGTACACTTGCGTCTACAACACCAGGAATTCCAACAGTTTGTATCATCGCACCTACAACGATAATTGAGGACAATGCATTGGTTACAGCCATTAATGGCGTATGCAATGCAGGGGTTACACCCCAAACCACGTAGTAACCAACAAAGATGGCTAAGACGAAAATAGTAATAGTTTCAACCATGATGACTCTCCTTAACCACGCTTCAGCAGTACTTGACCGCCATGAGTTACTAGAAGTGCTTTTTGAATTTCGTCTTGTTGATTGATGGCAAAGTTTTTCTCTTGATCAAACAAAGTTTCTACGAAATTGAAAACATTACGTGCATACAGTGCCGAAGCTTCTGTCGATACTGTAGAAGGAATATTTGGAATACCTAAAATCGTCACGCCATTGTCAGTGACAACATTTTCACCATTCTTAGAACCTTCAACGTTGCCGCCTGATTCAACTGCCATATCTAGGATGATTGAACCTGGTTTCATTTTGGCAACAGTTTCAGCTTTGATTAAGCGAGGCGCATCACGACCTGGCAACAACGCAGTAGTAATCACGATGTCTGCATTTGACACGGCTTTATCTACGATGATGGCTTGGTCTTGAATATATTGCTCGCCTGGCATCCAGCCATAACCATTTTTAGCGGCATCGGCAGCTTTTTGTTTTTCTTCATCAGACATCGGTACATCTAACCACTTACCACCAAGCGATTCGACTTGGTCACGTGCAGTTGGACGTAAATCTGTTGCTTCAACAACTGCGCCTAAGCGTTTTGCAGTTGCAATGGCTTGAAGACCTGCGACACCCACACCCATAATCACGATACGAGCGGGTTTCACAGTACCTGCAGCGGTCATCAGCATTGGGAACATACGTTGATATTCCGCAGCGGCCAATAACACCGACTTATAACCTGCTAGGTTGGCTTGAGAAGACAACACATCCATATTTTGCGCACGAGACAGTGTTCGTGGCAAAAGCTCTAACGCAAATGCAGACACTTGTTGTGACGCAAATTGGTCAAGTTCAGTATTACGGTATGGGTCAAACATAGCTACCACAGCTGTTCCTGCGGCAAGCTTTTGAATTTCCTCACCTTGTGGTGCACGGACTTTCAAAATAATTTGACTACCTGTATAGGCATCATCTGTAATTTTAGCGCCGACTTGTTCATAAGCACTGTCAATATAAGCCGCTTTTTTACCAGCGCCTCGTTCAATGACAATACTATGACCAGCACTAATCAACTTTTTTACTGTCTCTGGCGTAGCGGCTACGCGGTTTTCACCGACGACAGATTCTTTTGGGATTCCAATCTGCATGAGCGTTCCTCAAGCTAATTTTTCTTCAAGTAAACATCGTAAATAACCCGATGTTTCCCCCAGATGCGTTGTTATGAATTTTTGGATTCTAATTGAACTTTTTTAAAATACCACCCAATATTTATTTAATAAATACCCATATTTTGAACTGATGATTCATAAATATAATTGTGCGACATACCCTATATTCAATTTATTGTATTTTTCTCGTATTATCCTGCTCAGTTTTTTTGACATATCCTGTCTCCAATTTTTAAAAATGATGTTTTTTTAAGCTTATTTGGATATTTTAAGCTGCTTACCCTACCCTACTGATTGGCATTTACAGCAGTATGATTCACTTTTAAGCATTCCAGCTTGTTGTTTAAATACTCCATAAAACAATAGATTTAGCACAAAAACTAACATCCCTATTGACCTTTCTGACAAATTACATGTTTTTTTTATCAGCTTATATTGGCCTTTTCTATCATTTTTTCCGTCAAAAATGTAAGTCGGTTTTTATTACATTTTTTAATTTCATTAATAAAAAAAAGTACTTGGAATAACCATTAGAATTACTCTAGAACTGAGTCTAAAGCAATTACAAAAAATTTTAGTTTTTTTTTATTTGCCATTTTGTCAGTTAATAATACTCGAACAGCTTGAACCAACCATTACGATGTTGCACCTTTTTTGTGCAAAAAACAGCATATTGAATTTGAGCAGTTTATAAACAAGGATTTCAAGGTTGATTTTTATACAATTTTTATTTCAATCTATTTAAATGCTACTTAAATCCACACAAAAAGAAGTAAGCAAGTGTGTTTTATATTCCTTTTATTGCGCCAATTCATTCTTTTTTTGTATTTCCACTGATTGAAAACAACATTTATACTGCTTGTTCAAATTTACATGTCGTATAGCGACATCGTCAATGCAGTCAAATTCATGAAACTTTCTTTATCCAGTACCCAACTCGGTTCGATTTTCGCACTTGGTGCGGCTTTCTTATTTAGTACCAAAGCTATTTTTATTAAACAGGCTTACGCATTATCACCATTGGTTGACAGCACCGTGCTTATGGCATTGCGAATGGCAAGTGCCCTGCCTTTTTTCCTTTTACTGTGTTGGTTCAATCGCCATCATAATAAAAATATGACAGGAAAAGACTGGGCCTTATTGGTTGCTGCTGGTTTGATGGGCTATTACCTTTCAAGTTGGCTCGACTTCGCTGGTCTGATGTATATCAGTGCTTCGTTAGAACGTATTATTTTATTTCTCTATCCAACACTGACAGTGATTGCCACAAGCTTTATTTATAAGCAAAAACTCAACTTTAGAACCATACTAGCGATTGCATTAAGCTATGGTGGTACAGTGATTGTGATGCTGCAAGAGCAAAGCACAGTACCGCATGAAGGAAATTTCTGGCTAGGCGTGAGTTTAGTCTTTGCCAGTGCGGTCTGTTTTGCGACGTACTTACTCATGACCCCACGTTTAATTCAAAAATTTGGTTCATGGAATTACACTGGTTTGGCATTAAGCATTGCATGTTTTGGTACGCTAACCCATTTTATCATTGCAACACCCCAGCCAATTCAACTGCTTACTCAACTTCCGATACAAGTCATTTGGTATGGTATCGCCTTAGGCTTATTGGTGACGGTTTTACCGACGATTTTGGTCGCGCAAAGTATTTCTCGTTTAGGTGCTGCTCAAGCAGCCATGATTGGTTCGATAGGCCCGATCCTAACCATTATTTTGGCTGTGGCATTGCTCGGTGAGCATATGAATGCGATACAATGGTTTGGTTGTTTACTGAATATCATCGGTGTCATGATGATTACTTTGTCTAAAAAGAAACTTGCACACTAAATTGTGCAGAAACTTGGAAGGAATATGCATTTTAAAATTGTATCGCCGAGTGCCTGTGTAGATGTTGAAAATATCCAGTTGGCACAGTCGCATTTGGAACAGTTAGGTCATACAGTCAGTTTGGGTGAACATGTATTTTCACAACATCGCTATTTGGCAGGTACAGTTGAACAACGTATTCAAGATTTAAAACAGGCATGTATAGATCCAGACATTGATGCAATTTGGTGTGGTCGTGGTGGTACTGGCGCTGCAATGTTATTGCCATTTTTAGATGAGTGGATTTTAAATAAACCCATTATTGGCTATTCAGATACAACCGTGTTATTAAACTATATTGCGATGCATCATGGGCAATCTTTACATGCGCCTGTATTTCAGGAAATTGCCGTTAAAAATTTAGACAATAGTCCTCTGTCGTATGATGCTTTGAAAACCATCAGCCTGTTATCCGCGGATATAAACCAACACGGTCATTATCCCTTATCCAGCGCAAATGGTTTTGCTCAAGATCAGCACATTGAAGAAGTTAAAATCTTAGGCGGAAATCTTACTGTACTGTGTACTTTACAAGGCACACCTTCTGCCTTAAAACTGAATCAGCCGAGTGTTTTACTGATTGAAGATGTAGGCGAACCCTATTATCGAATTGAACGTTCATTGACTCAGCTCCTACAAAGTATTGATACTTCAAACTTAAAGGCTTTGGTCTTGGGTGATTTTTATCAATGCCCACAAAAAAATGTCCCGCAAAGTATTGTTGAGATTGTGAAAGAACATCTCGATCCACTGCACATCCCACTTTACCAATGTGACTGGTTTGGTCATGGTGAAGTCAACCGTCCATTTTGGTTAGGGAAAACGGGCAAGATTGTAGATTCACAACTCATTATTTAACGGCTAGGTTATTTAATGACTGGGTTATTTTAGTACAGGGCTATTTCAGCTCATTGAATATAAAAATAGCCAATACCTTGCTTAAGATAGACCTATGCGGAATCCTAGTCAGTGCTTACTGGGATTTCCTAAGAGTATCAAAGCAAAGATAAACAACCTATATACTTTTAATCCTGAGCAATACTTCACTTGCATCGTGCTTCTTCTGATCACTTTTCTATATGACGGTTTTCTTGTTTAACAGCCCCTTGATTATTCATTCATAAATACGATCATTTGCTTCGGTTTTTTCTTGATATTTTCACTTGACCTTAAGTTAACTTGAGCTTTGATACTAACGGAAATTTCCAGTCAATCAAAAGAGTCATCCATGAATTCCAGATCAGAATCCGCGCAGATCAAATCGTTCCAAATGATTAACCCAAATACACTTTATAATCCAACAGCATTTGCGTATAGTCATGTGGCTGAAGTACGCCATTATTTGCGTATTTTGCATATATCTGGACAAGGTGGTGAAAACCAACAAGGACAATTATCCCAAGATTTTGCACAACAAGTTCATCAAGCTTTTGTCAATCTGCAACATGCCCTACAAGCGGCTGATGCATCATTATTGGATATTGCTGTTTTAAGAGTGCTTGTGGTCGATCACAGTACCAAAAAACATCAGTTTTTAATTCAGGAAATGCAACAACTTTGGAAAGATCAACCTTTCCCTGCGTGTACACTGATTCCTGTCCCGTGTCTTGCTTTACAAGGAATGCTCATTGAAATTGAAGCAACTGCCTATTGTATGTAACTCCAAGAACTAGGATATTTTTATGAATGCTCAACTCGATATTAGCCAAAATAAAGCATTACTTTGGCTGATGGCGATTGCCTGCGGTTTATGCGCAGGAGCAAACTATTATAGTCAGCCGCTGATTCACTCGATTCAACTCTATTTCAACATGCCAGAATCACAAGTGGCACTTACAGTGACCTTTGCCCAAGTATCTTATGCGCTTGGTCTTTTATTCATTGTGCCCATGGGTGACATTGTCAATAAAATCAAATTTATTCCTTGGTTAATGTTTTGTGCTGCGATTGGTTTATTGATGTGTGCTTTTGCTGTCAATTTACCCATGCTTTGGGTTGGCACAATTATTACAGGTCTATTTTCAGTTGCGGCTCAGGTTTTAATCCCTCTTGCAACGATGGCAGTGAAACCTGAAAAAACAGGTGAAGTTGTTGGCTTTTTAATGAGTGGGCTTTTAGTCGGGTTATTGCTTTCCACCAGCCTTGCAGGTTTGTTGTCTAACCTGTTTAACTGGAAACTGATTTACTTTGTCAGTGCGGTATTGATGTTAATACTTGCTTATTTATTGAAAAAACGTCTGCCGCATGTACCTGTGTTTAAAATGAGTTATGGCAAAATTTTCTACTCGATGGGTGTGCTATTAAAAGAAGAACGTCGTTTAGTCTATCGTGCAATTATTGGTGGCTTTGCATTTGCAGCCATGAGTATTTTATTTTCAACGATTGCTGTTTTACTGACTTCTGAACCGTTTAAATTACCTGATGTTTTGGTTGGTGTTGCAACGATCATTGGAGTATTTGGTGCTTTAGCCACTGCAAAAATTGGTAAAATTGCAGACCGTGGACATACCAGTATCCTGACATGGATTGGGGTAGCGTTGATGATCGTCAGTTGGGCGCTGCTTTATTTCGGTGGAAAGTACCTCACCAGTTATATTTTAGGGTATGGCCTGATTAGCTTTGGACTCGCTGTGGTTCATACCAGCAATCAAAATATCATTTTCCGTTTACGCCCAGATGCGAAATCTCGGATTAACTCTATCTATATGACAGCCTATTTCACAGGTGGTGCATGTGGTTCTGCTTTAGGGGTTTATGCATGGCATCATGGAGGTTGGACCATGACTTGTCTTGTCGGTGTATGTTTGGTTATGGGTTCTGCACTATTTTCTCTGCTAGATCGTCTATATCTCAATAGAGCACAGACCATTTAAAGCATTCTAAAATCAAAATCCTTCAAAATCCTTCAAAATTTGAGGGATTTTGATTTTTCAAGAGACTGATTATTTTAATAAAAATACGGATACCCAAATCATTCTATTTGAATAATATTCACTGTAACTATTGTGTGAAAAAACCGGTCATAATATATTCACATCAATAGTCTGCGATAAAATTCCAAAAAAATGCGATGTACACAATTTCAATTTAAATGAATATGCGGGTTACTATCTTAAAGCTATATGAATAAACAGTTGAGGAGCAGTAATTATACGGAAGATAAATCTCAGAGCTTTAAAGAAATTCGTACAGGACAATCTATGTTTTTGGAAAAAACATTCAAATATCCATGATTATTCAAGTTTAAAATTGATACACTTTGGTCAAAATGATATCCCTGTTTGTCTTTGCTAAAGCGTGATTGACGATACTCAAGCAAGGTTTTACTCAGCTCACACAACAGCCAACACTCATCCTGATAAATCAATCAAGAGTTTATCCCTTATGAAAAAAATACGATTAGCATGCTTACCGATTAGTTTTTTATGTAGTTTTTCAAGCTTGGTCTTCGCTGCACCAATAGGAAATGAAAACTTATTAAGCCAAGCTTTTATAAACTGTGACAACAGTGCCCAAGGTATTATTGAACAGGCAACTTGTCTAAAAGATGAGGCTGAACGTCAAGATGTACGATTGAATAGTACCTATAAAAAATTACAATCACATTTGAATGCTACCCAGAAAACAAAACTGGTTGCATCACAACGCATTTGGCTACAATCACGTCAAAGTGATGCTGAACTTGAAACAACGCTGTATGGTCAATCACAGCCAGACAACTTGCAAACTGAACTTAATGATATACAGCGTATCGCAGGCCGTACTGCACAATTGCAACGCTACCTGAATTTACTTCAATAATGCGAATCAAAGCATAAAGATATTCAAGAACACATACCGAGATCGAGATAAAACTAAAGGTCAAATATATGAAAAAATTTAAAACTACTACATTGTTGTTCATCTCTCTTCTTCCTTTTGCAGCTTTTGCCGATGATGAAATGCCTCGTCCCCTTCCAGATGATTCTTATATTCATGCCAAATTAAGCAGCAGTTATGGCCAATGTATCAAGCAAAGTGGTGCAGTAACATTTGAAATGCAAAGCTGTATGGACCAAGAATATGCTCAACATAAGAACCGCGTTCAACAGGCCTTTGCCAAAATCATCAGTCGTCCAGACAGTGTGAAAAAAGACCGGCAGATGGATGAGATTGCAGCATGGTGGGAAAACACCGACAAGTATTGTAATTGGGATCCGAAAACCGAAGGACAGGGACAAATGTTAGATGCACAGTCTTGCCGTCTGAACCGTATTGCTAATCTTGCGGATAAAATCAGCCACTATTGAGTCTTAAAAATTAAAACTTAGCATCCCATCGTATTCAATAAAGTACTATTGATTGGCATATTGTGATCCGTGAAACTGGGCTTATCTATCCCCGACGGTTGTATACTCATCCTCATATACTCACTTGGACTTTCTGAGAGTCTGTCAATCTTGTTGAGTAAGTAATTGATGCCCGAATGTAGCTAAAAAGTATTTTTATAAATTATTGTCATTCACAATCAATACAATAGCGTATCTGCTATTTTGAGGTTGTACTTTTGGATAAATTTGCCTTCTTAAAGAATATTCAGGAATGGTCTGATCAGTATCCATGGCTAGAGATGCTAACATCATTATCAATTCTAATTTTTTTCGCCTTTGTCGCAAATTATATTGCAAAACAAGTCGTTGTTCGTGGGATACGTAAACTTATTTCAAAAATGAAGTTTGCACACAGTGAAATTTTTTCCCAGCATAGTGTTATCCGCAGAGTGGCGAATATTGTTCCTGCCATTGTTATTTTAAATGGTATTACCACAGTTCCACATTTGTCCTTAAAAGCGGTTGGCCTGATACAAATGGCTGCACAGGCTTTTATCTTCCTGACCATTGCACTGGCCATCAGCGAACTTTTAAATGTCTTTAATCTGCTTTATCAACGTAATCCAAAATCACTGAATAAGCCCATCAAAGGCTATCTTCAACTGATCAAGCTGATTCTGTTTATCGTTTGTGGTCTGCTGATCTTGGGTACCTTCTTAAAGAAAGATGTTTTTACCCTGCTTGCTGGTTTTGGTGCGATGGCAGCGGTATTGTTACTGGTTTTTCAAAATACGATTCTGTCTTTGGTGGCATCGGTACAAATCTCTTCCTACGACATGGTTCGTATCGGTGACTGGATTGAAATGCCAACATTAAACGCAGATGGTGATGTTATTGATATGTCCTTACATACCATTACTGTACAGAATTTTGATAAAACCTTTACCACAATTCCCACCAATAAGTTGGTCACTGACACCTTTAAAAACTGGCGTGGGATGAAATTGTTGGGGGCGAGACGCATCAAGCGCTCAATCTTTATTGATCAAACCAGCATTCATTTTATTACCCATGAAGAACAACAGAAATTAAAAGCGTTCCTGTTACTGGATCAATATCTGGATAACAAACAATCTGAACTGGACAGCTTTAATCAGCAGTTTGAAGATCAGTCAATCTATAACCAGCGCCGCCTGACCAATATTGGAACATTTCGGGCTTATGTCGAGTTCTACCTAAAGCAACACGCTGGTATTGCTAAAAACCAATCCCTGATTATCCGTCAGTTACAACCGACAAGTGAGGGATTACCACTGGAAATCTATGCATTTGCCAATACAACGGTATGGAATGATTATGAAGCAATCCAGTCTGATATATTTGACCATCTGATGGCAATTATTCCTGAATTTGGGCTAAAGATTTATCAAGCGCCTTCTGGTTCAGATTTACGTTCATTGTCAAAACACGCTGAAAGTAGCTCGGAACTTCTGTCCTGAGTTGTTCATTTACATCAAAAAAGCCCATGCGATAACCATGGGCTTGCTTGCAATGAAAAAAGAAGGTTCATAGCGTCCTCCATAATCAATTCAAAGCATAAACTGACGGCTAAAACCTTTACTAAATATCTTGAACATAATTCTATATTTATTTCACCGCTATCTAATTATAAAAGATCTATCGGTTCTATTTCAGCGAGATAGTCACTATCCAAAATTTTTAACGTTTTATTTTTAAACTGAATGATGTTTAAGTCTGATAAATCTTTTAAAATCCGATTTAGCTGTCTGGTCGAAATTCCTAACATAGCAGCAATAGAATCACGTTTTTCCAAGTGAATCATACTCCCCTCCATTTCCGCCCTAATTGCTAAATATTTACGTACTTTTATAAATGCTGGAAGCGTTGCATTTGTTAGCAGTTGAGTTGAAGCATATAATTTTTGACTGAGATGAGAGCAGATAAAACGTAGAAAAGCTGGATCGTTAAACGCATATTGCTCAATTTTGCTTAAGGATATCTCGAGAATATCCGCTTTTGAAATCGCAGTCACTGTACTTACTGTACCTATATCACTATCTAAAAAAAGCTCTAAATCACCAATCACGGAAAAAGCCCTTTCAATAGAGAATACGGCACAACTCCCATCTTTTTGGTAATGTTCTACTTGTAATTTTCCATTCACAAGTAAATAGAGGCTACTTAGCGAGCTTCCTTGTGCAAGCAGAAACTCACCTGCTTCTATTTGTTTTAATAAGAAATTTTCTAACAATATTGGACAAAAATAACGCGATAAAGAAAACTTATCGATATAATTCTGTATTAATTCATCATTACTACTAGTCCTCATCTTTTACGACTCTTCATTCAAAACTATCTATATTTACAAAGTCTTTATCAATATTTGAAACCTATACTAGGCCTAGATAATAGGTAATAAACAGTGACATAGACCCAAGTTATCTTCTTGAGATAAGGTATTTTACGATCAATATAAAAAAAGGTCATCTGTCCTTTTTTTAATTTATCTTGAAGCATAAGCTGTAGACCACTCCAATAGCCAAGGTTGTGTCACGATGTGCCCCTTACTGATCCATATACAATGCTTCGGATAATGAATTTACAATGCAGCGATCAACGCATATGCCTGAATTGAAGATGTTAGCAAAAAGTCATCTGGACATAATGTTATTGATTGCTTCTATTTAATACATAAGCCTGTAGCTGCTCTCGTAGTAACCAAAATCAAAACAGATTACTTTAAAAAGCATTTATTAAGCTTATTAAAAGTAAAAATCTATAATTTTGATAGGAATAAGAAACCGAAATGAATACTGACATTATTAAAGGTCGTCTACTCTTTTTGAAAGAGGCTGAAAACCTGAAAAATATAATGCGTTCCTCTCATACCTCTAAAGGCAGAATTGAAAGTACAGCCGAGCATACCTGGAGGCTTGCCCTGTTAGCTCTTGTATTTGAAGATGAATTAAAATATCTAGACTTTTCAAGGGTTTTAAAGATGTGTCTTGTTCATGATTTAGGCGAGACAATCAATGGTGATGTTCCAGCGACTGAAAAGAAAAACCATCCAGATAAAGACGTTCAAGAACGTAACGATCTATTATTACTTACTCAATCCCTAGATGCTCCCCTAAGAAACACCATACTTGGATTATGGGAAGAATATGAAGCTGGTCTAACGCAAGAAGCTGTTGCAGTAAAGGCTTTGGATAAGCTAGAAACAATTTTACAGCATAATCAAGGAATTAATCCTGATGACTTTGATTATGAGTTTAATCTTAGCTATGGTGAAAAATATACAGATAAACATCCATTATTTAAAAGTATCCGTGCCCTCATGGATACAGAAACAATGCAAAAAATTAATAACAGTAAATAGAGATAAAAAGCCCATGCTCTAACCATGGGCTTGGTTGCTATAAAACAGATTTTTAAC
>NZ_WJYH01000054.1:0-27917 GCF_009668065.1 Acinetobacter sp. RIT698 | reverse complement strand
ATTCTCGGAAATATTTTTATTGGGGGATCATCTAGCTCTATGGCGATTAGAAGCAAATTTTAAAAAGTTCAATAAAATTTTATGAATTACTAAAAATGATAATGTGATTAGGGGGCAGTTTGGTAAAAATGGGCAGCTTACCACTGAAGGAATTTGGTCGAAAAAACATAGGATTGTTCCGATGAGTGAATGTGATATGTCCTTTATAAATTTTTAATTATTATGTATGTGTATGATTTTGCATGGTGAAAGGTTTAACCAGCCAAACATACTCAGCATAAACAACTACCACTTTAATATAACTCATATCTTTTAAAGTAGTAGTTGAAGCAACACCATCTACACCTTTCAATGGTTCGCCCTTACGAAGTGAAATAACATTTTCTGAAAAATCTTGACGAGTTAAGGAATAGATATTTTTCTCAGAAATCTCTAAACTAGCAATGTGAGTAGTAAGTGCACCAGTCTTAGTCCGTGCAAAACTATCCGCTTCTTCTAAATACTTATGAATAAACTCGACCAAAGTACGATGCTTTAGTTCTTTTTTTGGATTGAGCATCATTTCTGGGTTTAATTCGATTTCAGCTTCAGTTCTTTTAATCCACTCATCAGCTAATGATTTTTTGCTGAAAGTTTTTTAAAACTGCATAGGTGGATAGTTTTCACGTTGTAAGCATATTTAGGTACCATAACACAAAGTACCATCTTTATTGACTATCTAGTCGCTGTACCCATGCAAATTGCATCATAAATATTTTGCGGTGCAAATAAAGTGCAACAAATGAGCATTAGAAGTCAATAACAGGCGATTCAAAGAAGTTTAAAGAGGTCACAGAAATTGAGTCAAAACAACGTTATTACAGAATTGTTTGATAAATCAATAGATAAGAAACTTTGGGTCGCACCTATGGCCGGAGTCACAGACCGTCCGTTTAGGACACTGTGCAAATACTTTGGTGCTGGGCATGCGGTAAGTGAAATGATGACCTCTGATCAGACCTTACGTATGACCAAAAAGAGTCTATATCGGGCAAATTTTGATGGTGAATTAGCGCCGATTTCAGCACAAATTGCAGGCTCTGAACCAGATCAGTTGGCTGAAGCAGCACGTTATCAAGTTGCAAATGGTGCGCAAATTGTTGATATCAATATGGGATGCCCAGCAAAAAAAGTCTGTAATAAATTGGCAGGTTCGGCATTGCTGAAAGATGAAGATTTGGTTGCCCGAATTTTAGATGCAGTGGTAAAAGCAGTTGATGTGCCTGTGACGTTAAAAACGCGGTTAGGTTTTTTAAATGGTCATGAGAATATTATCCGTGTGGCGAAACGAGCAGAAGAAGCAGGAATTGCAGCCTTAGCTTTACATGGTCGGACTCGTGAGGATATGTATTTAAATACAGCACGTTATAGTTTGATTAAAGAAGTCAAACAGATGCTCACTATTCCTGTAATTGCCAATGGTGATATCGACAGTCCAGAGAAAGCCAAATATGTATTGGACTATACTGGTGCTGATGCCGTCATGATTGGACGTGCAGCCCAAGGGCGTCCGTGGATTTTTCGTGAAATTGCTCATTATTTAAAAACAGGTGAGTATTTAGCAGCACCAGATATTCAAGAAGTAAAACAAGTTTTACTGGGACATTTGTCTGAACTTTATCAGTTCTATGGTGAATACTCAGGTTGCCGAATTGCACGTAAGCATATTGCTTGGTACACCAAAGGCTTACATTCAAGTAATGAATTCCGTCAAAATATGTACAAAGTGGAAAGCACTGTAGCACAAGCAAAAGTTGTTGAGGCTTACTTTAATCACTTGCTTGAACAAGGCAATACGATGAGTGATGTACAGGTTGAATCGCTAAATTTATTGGATGTGTAATCAATAAGGTGTAATTAGTATGGAAGCGAACTCCCATACTGAATCAACCAATCACCAAATGTTTTTTTAATGCGTCGTTCAAAGGATAAATACGTTGTTTAGGCAAGAGTTTTTCAGCGTGTTTATACTTTCCTAAACGTCGAAATTGCGCCATCTTAGTTACAAGAGGGGTAATATCTTGGATTGAGTGAATCGCAGTGTTGTTAAATGCTTGAATTAAAAAACGACTAATCCCAATTTGAATACTACGCTGTTCAAGCTTAGTTCCCTTTAAATTCCGTTCAGGATCCCACTGAATATGAACTTTGGCATTTTCAAAAGACTCAAACCAGAGTTCGCCATTTTTATGCGCAGAGAGTATCGGGTCTGTATGGATACTTTGCTTGAGTAAATATTCCCAAAAATCACGTTGAATACGGATTGCCAAAATATGATTTTGGTTGGATTTTGTTGCCCAATGACTTCTTTCCATTAGCCATAAAAATGAAGGTTTTATCCATGTCATTCTGTGAAAGGAAAAGAGCGAAACAAACTTTTGTTGTTGTACCGCCAACTGTGCAATTTGTTGGTTATAGGCTTGATAAACTGTAATCGTGTCGCGGTCATATAGCGCACGTATTTGATGATATGCAGACATGATAAATCTCACTTGTATTTTGAAAAGTTGTTAAAAATTTAAAACTTAATCAAATAAGTGGAAAATGATTCACCGATTGGCAAAAAATTTGATTTAACATGAGCATCAAGCTAGCTTTATTGATTTTGTCGCTATTCTAGTCAAAATGGCATTTTTATCAAGCTGATTATATTTTATATACCCACAATGATGGTATTTAAGTCATGAATAAAGATTCTTTCAGAATACTGGCACAATACAATATCTGGGCAACCCAGCGTCTTTGTGAAAGTTTAAAAGTTGTATCCGATGATGATTTTAACAAGGATGTTGGTCTTTACTTTAAAAGCATTGTTGGCACCTTGAATCATCTATTGTTGGGTGAGCATTATCTCTGGTATTCACGCTTTAAGCAGGGGGTATCACCTGCAATTGCATTAAATACAATGATCCAAACCGGAAAAACACTATTACTAGATGAATTACAAAAGAAGTCGAAGAATTGGATTGAGTTTCTAGAGCAGTTAGATGAAAAAACCTTAAATGCAGATTTAACCTATAAACGAGTTTCTGGACAAGAACTGACTTTGCCTTATGCTGCCACACTTATGCATGTTTTTAATCATGGCACTCATCATCGTGGGCAAATTACCGCTGCAATGACAGGATTGGGTTATGCATGCCCTGAATTAGATTTAGTGTATATGTTAGTTGAACAAAGCCAAGCATAATAAGTATAAATAGAAGCTGCTGCAGTTCAGCTTCTATTGACAGCTGAGTTGAGCATTAAGAATGGTTCATTTCCACAACCAACTGATTAACCAGATCTTGAGCTTCTAATTCACGGATCTGTCCAACATTACTTCCAGCCCAGAATGCACCAAAGCCAGTATCACCATGTTGCACCGCGAAAGCATTTAGCTGTTTTGCCAAATCATAGGCATAAGGGTAGGCGGCTACATGTGGACGGTCGGGCTGATCAATCCTCGCTTGCCAATGATTGATGATGCCACGTGCTGGACGACCTGAAATGCTTGAGGTAATTTGAGTGAGTGGATGATCAAATAAGGCCTTGCGATATGCTGGATTGGCGTTTGATGTTTTACATTGCACAAAAGCCGTTCCCAATTGCACGGCATCAGCACCAAGATTTAACATGGCTTTGGCTTGTTGCCCATTCATAATACCGCCTGCTGCAACGACAGGCAGCGAGCTATGTTTTTTGATAAGCGTGACTAGATCTGAGGTTTTAATTGCACCATCAATTTGAGCGTTAAAAATACCGCGATGCCCACCTGCTTCGATACCTTGAGCCACAATAATATCAATCCCAGCTTCTTCAATAGCCAGCGCTTCAGTTAGATTGGTTGCAGAAACCAGAATGATGATACCGGCCTGTTTTAATTTTTGAATTTGATATTGATGCGGGATACCAAAATGAAAACTTACCGCTTTGGGTTGAGTGTCTAAACAGAGGTTTAAAAAATCATCATTATCTTTAAAGCTTGGGTAAATGCATTTTAATTGTGTGGGTGGATTTGCGCCAAATTTTTTAAATTCAGCTGCTAAATGTTGACTCCACAGCGTATTAGATTCAGTGTTTAATGCTGTTGATTCATGACAGAAAAAATTTAATTGAAAAGGACGTGATGTTAACACTTGGGTTTCTTGAATTTGTTGAAGTGCAGAATCTACGGTATTTGCACCAAGCCCTAAAGCGCCTAAAGCCCCTTGATTTGATACTTCTGCAGCCAATAGTGGGGTAGAAACTCCTGCCATTGGTGCAAGTAAGATGGGATGTTTTATCCCTAATTGTTCTAATAAAGACATACTTAAGCTCCTTGAGTTTTAAGTTACTTTGCCCAAGCCAATTGGAATAAGCAAATTATGTTCGGTATTTATTATAAAAATATAATTTAAATACATCTTTAAGGTGTGAGTTATTTTAGACAGGTGGAGATTACATTGGAGTGACTTGAAACAGTGAACCAATCCAGCTTGAGAACGCCATTGCAATAATTCCCCATACTGCCACACGGAAACTACCCTTGAGTATTGATGTACCCGCAAAATAGCTGGATAAAGCACCGAGTATGACCAGCGATAAGATACCTACTACTAAAACAATTTTTTCTAAATATGCTTCGGGGCTAAACAGAATCGACAATGTTGGAAATAAGGCACCTATTGAAAACGATAATGCTGAAGAACCAGCAGCCTGTAATGGTCTTGCTACAGTTGCTTCATTGATCCCAATTTCATCACGTGCATGCGCTTCCAAGGCATCTTTTTCTGTGAGTTGAACAGCTACTTGATGCGCCAATTCGGGATCTAAACCGCGTTGAATATAAATGTGAGTCAGTTCTTTAAGCTCTAAGTGCGGGTTTTTTTCTAATTCACGAGCTTCGACTTTTAAATCCGCTGCTTCGATATCTGATTGGGATTTAACGGAGATATATTCACCAGCGGCCATTGAGGTTGCACCTGAAATCAATCCCGCAATACAGGTAATCAATAGCGTGTGACTAGACGCACCACTTGCTGCCATTCCCATCACTAAACTGGTCACAGAAATGATGCCATCATTTGCACCTAAGACTGCTGCCCTTAACCAGCCTGTACGTTGTATAAAATGCTGTTCTAGGTGATGAGAATGTGGCATAAACAAAACTCCAAGTAACTGAAAGCTGATTCATTGATAATCTAAATATATGACAAATATAAAAAAGCTCCTATATTTAGGAGCTTTTTTTCAGATTAAAACTATTGGCTCGCTTTTTCTTTAACGTCCGCAGCACCTTTTTCAACAGCACCAGCTGCAGTTGCAGTGGCATCTTTAGCAGCATCAACAGTTGCATCGGCAGCATGTGCTGTTGCATCAGCGGCATGATCTACAGCAGTCGCAGTTGCATTTGCTGCATTATCCGCAGCTTTAGCAGTTGCATCAGCTGCATTTTGCGCTGCATGTTCTGCATCATGTTTTGCTTGTTCTACCGCATTTGCAGCATGTTCACCTGCGGTCGCCCCTGTTTCTGGAGCTTTATCTTTATTACAACCAACAAGTGCAATCGTTGCAATCAGACCAAGAGAGAGTAGAAGTTTATTCATTGTCTTGTACCTTTTTTGAATTAATTTTTGGCATCCAGCAGTTGGATGAAATAAATATAAACACAAAAAATAACCAAATCAAAAAATAAAATGTAAAGTTTTTATAAGATCAATTTATCTTATATCAAATAATAGTGCACAAATCTGGTTTTAATAAAAGCTTCATATAATATCAATAGACTCACTTTATATTTGAACTTCCAGTATCAATAAAATAACCAATGATAAAAAGTAAGTTTTTTAATACTGTATTGTTAAAATTAAATCAAGATAAGGTTTAAGATCCACTCAATTTATGATATTAGTTATTGGAAAGTGACCTTGTTGAAAAAAATCTGACAATTTGAAGCTTTGTGGCACAATATTAGTGCTCAAAAAATTAAATTAAAAGTGAAAAAACATGTTTACAAGCCAATAAAAACAGATAGAATTGAATGTAAAATGTGAAGTATATCAAATAATTCTGTTACTGGAGAAAGTCTGAAAAACCTGTGTTTTCGGCTTTTGAAAATGCTGAATTTACAAATTAATTTATGGGGCTTTCTTGAATATGCTTGACCTAAACACATCTCGAAAAGTACCTGATGATTTTGTAGCATATGCTGAAAAACAAATCAGGCAGCTTTTGAACTCTGTCAGTGGTGTCGAGTTCATCATGTTGTGTACTTCTGATGGGTTTGAAATTGCTTTAGTCAACAAGAAAAATATTAGCAATTCTGGAAAGATTGCCGCAGTGAGTAGTTCGATTTTGGCCCTAGTGACTGCATTTGTTTCAGAAATCAATCTCGTTGGATGTCAAACAATTACCCTTGATGCTGAGAACGGAAAAGCACTTTTGACAGCCATTCCTCACCCAAAGCATCCACTGGTTTTAGTGGCGATGACCAACAAAGATATTTTATTGGGACAGATGCTCTATGAGCTCAAATCTACCTCAGAATTACTTATGAGAAATATATAGATAAGCCATTGTAGAAAATGTAACATAAGTTGCATTTTTTTTGAAAAAAGAGATCTGTACTGGATTTTTTCTCTCTGGTATTTGTTGGATTTTTTTGAAAGTTTTAAATAGTCAAATTAGTCATTTATTTTTTAAATTTCTATTGAATAGTTAATATTTTTTATGCTATTAAAATGAGTGTGGGAAATAATTAATTAAAATTGATTATCAAATAAAATTAAATGGGTAT
Organism: Acinetobacter sp. RIT698; assembly: GCF_009668065.1. NCBI lineage: Bacteria > Pseudomonadati > Pseudomonadota > Gammaproteobacteria > Moraxellales > Moraxellaceae > Acinetobacter > Acinetobacter sp. RIT698. The sequence goes on along the minus strand of NZ_WJYH01000054.1, from coordinate 21,121 downwards.
TCAAAAAAAGAATACTAATTTATCCATGTTAGTTAGGAATGAATATTTTTAGCTAAATAGTAAAGTGTTTTAGTAAAGCAAAATAAAAATTGAATTACTAAAGCGAACAACAATGTTGAAAGAAACGGGGATGCTCATGGCTCGTATTACACTAGATCAATTAACTGATATCGATGGTTTCGTTTGTGCTGCATTAGTAGATAGCGAAAGTGGTTTATCTTTAGCGACTGCAGGTGCAGGTTTAGACTTAGAATTAGCAGCAGCAGGTAATACTGAAGTTGTTCGTGCTAAGCGTAAAGTAGCAAAAGCACTGAAATTAGATGATGTAATTGAAGATATTTTAATTACATTAGGTAAACAGTATCATTTGATTCGTCCACTTGATTCAAATGAAAACTTGTTCCTTTATCTTGTTTTAGATCGTTCTAAATCAAACTTAGCAATGGCTCGCCACGAGTTAAAAGCATTTGAAAAAGGCTTAGACTTTTCTTAATTTAAAAATTGAAAAGCATAAAAAACTCGTCTACGGACGAGTTTTTTCTTTGGCTATCCTGTATAACATAGATATCGTATTTAGAGTGTTGAGTGTAGATGTTAAAAGCTGGAATTTATAAACATTATAAAGGTAATTTATACCAAGTCTTTCATGTCGCAACACACAGTGAAACCCGTGAAAAAGTTGTGGTTTACCAATGTTTATATGATGATTATTCAATCTGGGTTCGACCTTATGAAATGTTTTGTGAGCAAGTCACATTAGAAAATGGTCAAGTCCAAGCGAGATTTGAATTTTTACATGAGGTTTGAATTGTACTTGCTAGATTTTACCGAATGATAAAGTCACGAAATAAACCGTAACGATGTAACTTGTCAAAAGCTATATATTGTCATAGCAATGACGTAAATGATTGAAATAATAACAATGATAGTGAAAAGGAAGATCTAAACATGAGTTTAAGTAACCCATTTTTGCAACGATTGAATGAACTATATCAATCCTTTATTAAGTTTGATGCTACACAGTGTGATCGTATTAAACGCTATCGAAATATCGAACCTGAATCAGCATTGTTTTTAGCCATGCAAGTGAGAATTCAGCAGTCTAAGAAAATTTTAGAGATCGGGACATCAACAGGTTACTCTACATTGTGGCTTGCGGATGCAGCCAAAGTGACAGGTGCCAAGGTGACAACGCTTGAGATCGATGAAAAAAGAACTCAGCAAGCGCAACTGCATGCTCAAGAGTTACACGTTGATGACGTGATCGATTTTTGGGTAGGGGATGCGCAAAAATACTTAGAACAGTGTCAGGAACAATATGACTTTATTCTACTTGATGCTGAACGCAATGCTTATTTAAATTACTGGGTATATTTACAGAAGATGCTTGTAGAGCATGGTGGGGTACTGATTGTAGATAATGTGATATCACATGCTGCTGAAGTAAAGAGCTTTATCACGGAAGTTAAACGAGATGAAAGGTTTATGACCACAACCTTGTCGATTGGGTCTGGTCTGTTTGTGGTGACATTTAAAAACTAACCGAGTTTTACATCAGGGAGAAATCTCCCTGACTTTGCTCTAAAGACACAGTTCTAAAAACTATAAAATTGAAAGTCGCTTAAAATGTAAATCGTATTCTAGGTATTTATGCACGAATGCTGTTTTATCACTACATCGTAGTAAATTATTGTATATAAATTCTGGGACAGGATGGTAAAGTTCACCAGAACCATTGTTATAAAAAATTTTTAAATACCGTGAAGAAGCATTGTACTTCCAAGAAGTCACGGTAATCATTGATCCCATAAGCAACCCCTTAAACTTTTGATTGTTTTACAGAAAAATATATTCTGTATCTTTTGAAATTAGTCTATTCACTTGAAGAAATGTATAGTGGTTTTGTAAATAAAGCTGTTTATATTTTGCTAAAGATATTCATATTTTGACATTACAGATTTTGGGCAAGATAAACACTTAAAAAATCATCAGTAAATGAGAAAATTGCTATTTTATTTTAGTCATTAAGAGGTGGATCATGATTCTTGCAATAGACGTTGCCTATACAGATAACTCTGCACAAGTTGCTGGTGTAGTATTTGAGTCTTGGGGGAGTTCAGTTGTATTGAATCATTACCTTATCACCATCAAACCAATTGCTGACTATGAATCAGGTCAATTTTATAAACGTGAATTACCGTGTATTTTAACGTTATTGGATTTGGTGAAAGAACCCATCGATATGATTGTGATTGATGGCTATGTCTATTTAGGCACTGAACAAACAGCAGGTTTAGGACAGCACTTATATGCTGCCTTAGCTGATAAAACCCCTGTGATTGGGGTGGCTAAAAATGAATTTAGAGGAACACCAAAGGAATTTGAAATTTTACGTGGACAAAGTGTTAAGCCATTATACGTCTCTGCCATCGGAATAGAATTAGTGCAAGCGAAACATAATGTACAGTCCATGTACGGGAAATACCGTATTCCTGAGCTACTCAAGCAAGTTGATCATTTAAGCAGAACAACGCAAAAATAATTTTTTGTTATCCTATATTTAGTGGTTTAAATGTATTATCAATTGACTCATATTTTATTTTCTATAGAACAATATTTTATAAATTTAAGGAGAAACATCGATGGATCAGTCAGCGGCTCGTCAAAAAAATTCCATTAACTATATTGAATTTAAGGTGAAAGACGTCGTACAAAGCAAAAGGTTTTATCAAAACTTAGGCTGGACTTTTACCGACTTTGGTCCTGAATATTGTGAGTTTGATTCAGGGGAGATAAAAGGGGGCTTTGCTCAGTCTGATGATGTGCAAAGTTCTGGTGGTGCATTAATTGTTTTGTTTAGTGCTCAGTTAGAACAAAGCTTAGTGTGTGTGAAAGAGGCGGGTGCAACCATCGTACAAGAGATTTTTAGTTTTCCTGGTGGACGTCGTTTTCATTTTAAAGATTTAGATGGATATGAAATTGCAATTTGGTCGCATTAAATAAAAATCTACAAACACAAAAACCTATACATAAAATCTAATGCAAAAAAACCACGCTAAAAAGCGTGGTTTTTTTATGTGTTGAGGGTCTGTTGATATTTCATAAATGGCTTGCGTTGTAGGTTAAAATTGAGCAGGCAAGGCATGAAACGAAGAGAATAGCGAGACTATTTTCGAGTTTCATAACGGAGGCTGAGATAATTTTAGCCACAACCCTTCGGGACTAGCGTGTTTTTTGCCGTTACGTCGTTACGAACTACTTATTTAGAATGACTAAATTTCGTATTTCGCGCCTAGTATCGCCTAAAAAACACACGTTGTCGCAAACATAGACGAATTGTCAACAGACCCTAATCTAATTCAAGAATTAGATTTTACCAACTAAGTCGATTGAAGGTGCAAGAGTTGCATCGCCCTCTTTCCATTTAGCTGGGCAAACTTCTCCAGGATGACCGTGAACGTATTGAGCTGCTTTAACTTTACGAAGAAGTTCAGAAGCATCACGACCAATACCACCAGCATTGATTTCGATGATTTGGATTTTACCTTCAGGATCGATAACGAAAGTACCACGGTCAGCAAGACCAGCAGATTCGATTAAAACTTCGAAGTTTTTAGCAAGAACCCAAGTTGGGTCGCCAACCATTACATATTCAATTTTTTTGATTTCTTCAGAAGAATCGTGCCAAGCTTTGTGCGTGAAGTGTGTATCTGTAGAAACAGAGTAGATTTCAACGCCTAATTTTTTAAATTCAGCATAGTTGTCAGCAAGGTCACCAAGTTCTGTTGGGCAAACAAAAGTGAAGTCAGCTGGATAGAAGAAAACTACAGACCATTTACCTTTAAGATCGGCTTCTGTAACTTCGATGAATTGGCCGTTTTGGAAAGCTTGTGCTTTAAAAGGTTTAACTTCAGTATTAATTAAGCTCATCATTATCTCCATGATTGAGGTGTTTATCTAATATTTAACTAGAATAATGAATTTTAGATTATTGGGGAAATAGTATTTTTTTATCGCTAAGATCGGAAAATCAAATTAGCGTGCTCCAGATACATTTCACCAAAAACCGTTGTTTTGTCAGTATTTCATCAACTAAAGCAAATAAAGATGATGTTTGAATGACAAAGCATCCTTTTTTAATCTGTTACAAACATGATGCTTCTGGGGCTATATTTCAAGGGCGATTTCTAAAAAAGATATAAAATTTATTTCAAAGTATAGAATTTGTTCATATAAGATAAATTGAATTTTAACTACATCACATTTCAATGTTGTACAGCGAGCAAATGATACGGGTGGCTGCTGTTTTGTACTTAAGCATCACTTCAAGCAGCCTGATTGATGTAGATCATACAGCAATAGATTTAGGTCTATATGAATATTTGCAGCCACAGACAGTTGCTTAGTTGAGTGAGCTTTAGCAGCTTTTAAATATTATTTTTATAATACATGTATAACGCAAACGTGAATTCACTTTGATTGGACTATCTCTCCTGTGCTTTACAGCGTAAAATATTCCGTTCAATTTTAAGTATTAGGATAATGCATCTGTGCCAAATCAGTTAAATGTCGATCAATGGGTTATGGTACGAGATCGCCATCGTTTAAATCGACTGAAAAAAGGAAAAGATGCTCATCCTGAAAAATTCCAAGAACTGTTTGAGAAATCAAACCATCAAGTCAAAAAAAGATTAGCCAGTCTACCGACAATCAAACTCAATCAGGATCTACCGGTTACCCAGTATGCAGATAAACTGATTGAAGCGATTCAAAAGCATCAGATTATTATTGTTGCAGGGGAAACGGGTTCTGGTAAAACCACACAATTACCACAGATCGCAATGCTTGCAGGTCGTGGTTTAACTGGGATGATTGGTCATACTCAGCCTCGACGTCTGGCAGCACGAAGTGTATCGCAACGTATTGCTGAAGAAGTTGGTGAAAAGCTGGGTGAAAGCATCAGTTTTAAAGTGCGTTTTAATGAGCAAGGATCAAATGATTCGATCGTTCGCTTAATGACGGACGGTATTCTTCTTGCTGAACTTTCTAATGATCGTTATTTAAATAAATATGACACGATTATTATTGATGAAGCGCATGAACGTTCATTAAACATTGATTTCATCATGGGTTACCTGAAGCAACTGGTAAAAAAGCGTCCTGATTTAAAAATCATTATTACTTCAGCGACATTAGATGTGAATCGCTTTAGCGAATATTTTAATGGCGCACCGATTTTTGAAGTGGAAGGACGTAGCTTTCCAGTAGAACTGCGTTATCGTCCGATTTCTGAGATGACGATCGGCGGCAGTGATGATGATGACTTTGATGATTTTGAAGAAAATTTACCACGTGCGGTGGTACAAGCTGTAGAAGAATGTTTTAAGGATGCTGAATCTAAGGGGCATCCTGAACATGCGGATATTCTTATTTTTTCAAGCACTGAACAAGAAATTCGAGAACTACAAGAGACCTTACAAAAATTTGGTCCTAAACATACGCAAATTTTACCTTTATATGCACGTTTAGCTTTGGCAGAGCAGCAGAAAATCTTTAATCCTTCTGGTGGTGGGCGACGTATTATCATCGCGACCAACGTTGCTGAAACAGCATTGACTGTACCGAATATTCGTTATGTGATCGACAGTGGCTTTGCGCGTATTTCTCGCTATAACTATCGTTCACGGGTACAGCGTTTACCAATTGAAGCGATTTCTCAAGCTGCTGCAAACCAGCGTAAAGGACGATGTGGTCGTATTGCACCAGGTGTTTGCATTCGCTTATACAGTGAAGATGATTTTCAAAGTCGTCCAGATTTTACTGAACCCGAAATTAAACGGACCAATTTAGCATCAGTTATTTTACAGATGCAAAGTCTGGGTTTAGGTGCTGTAGAAGATTTTGATTTTATTGAGCCGCCAGACCATCGTTTGGTCAATGATGGGCGTAAGTTGCTGATTGAATTAGGTGCTATCCATGAAGTGCAAAATTCAAATAATCTTCCTCAAGCGGTTGCACAAAGTGAAAGTGCGGTTTCCCAACAGGGAGTAGTAGATGGTGCTAAAGCAAAAAAACTTGCTCAAACTGCTACTAAAAAAGCCGAACTTCAAAACAACAGTTTAACCAAAATCGGTCTACAAATGGCAAAAATGCCAATAGACCCACGCCTTGCACGGATGATTCTCGGTGGTGCTCATTTTGGGGTGCTGAATGAAGTTTTGATTATTGTTGCGGCGCTTGCAGTACAAGATCCACGCGAGCGTCCTGCTGATAAGCAAATGCAGGCGGATCAAAAACATGCATTATTTAAAGAAGCGGATTCAGATTTTCTATTTTATATTAAACTGTGGAATACACTGACTGAAAATCGTGAAACTTTGAGTGAAAGCAAAAGACGTAATTTTGCTAAACAGCATTTTCTTAGCTGGTTACGTTTACGTGAGTGGAAGAAAACTCATGAACAATTACTGGATTTAGCACAGGGCTTAAAACTTTCATTCAATGAAAAGACAGCCAGTTATGAAAATTTACATCGTGCTTTATTGACAGGATTATTGTCCTTTATTGCCAATAAAACTGACGAACGTAATATTTTCATGGCAGTTCGTCAGCAAAAAGCCCGAATTTTTCCTGCATCGACCTTACATAAAACCAATACCCCATGGGTAATGGCATTTGAAATGGTCGAAACCTCACAGGTGTATTTACGTACACTGGCAAAAATTGAGCCTGAGTGGATTCTTTTAGCTGCGCCTAACTTATTAAAACATCATTATTTTGAGCCACATTGGGCGAAAAAACCGGGTGTGGTCAATGCTTATGATCAGATTTCATTATTTGGGCTGATCATTGAACCGAAACGCGCCACCAATTATGAAAAAGTGGATCAGTTGGCTGCGCATGAAATTTTCTTAAGAGATGCACTAACCACAGGAAACTTGGGAACAACGCCACCATTCTTAAAACACAACCTATTAAAGCTTGAAGAAGTCGAGCGTGTGGAAGACAAACTGCGTCGTCGTGATTTGGTTGTCGATGAAGAAACCATTTATCAGTTTTATGCCGCAAAAGTGCCTACTGAAATTGCCAGTCGTCGTAGTTTTGAAGATTGGCGAGCAACAGTAGAACCGCAGAATCCTCGTTATCTGTTTGTTGATGATGATGATTTATGGATGAATGACCGTCCGACCACGCAACAATTTCCAGATTATTTACATAATGGACAATTACGTTTAGCTGCCAGCTATCGTTTTGATCCAAGTCATGATGAAGATGGCGCAACAGTAAAAATTCCGGTACAAGCCTTAGCGCAAGTTGATGAAAATATTTGGTCTTGGGGGATTCCGGGCTGGCGTTTGGATTTAATCGAAGCGTTATTAAAAGCCTTACCAAAAGATAAACGTCGTAATTTGGTGCCGATCCCAGATACAGCCAATAAATTGATCAAAGCAGTCGATGCGCAACATTTGCATCAGCATATTTTTGAGTTTTTGGCATTTCAATTACGTGGTGAACAAATTACCAGTAAAGATTTTTCTTTTGAACGTATTGATCAGTACTTAATTCCATTTATCAAAGTAATTGATGAAAAAGGCCGCGTGATTGAAAAAGGTCGTGATCTTGCCGAACTTAAAGCACGTTGTCGTACTGAAACACACAGTCCGGTCAAACAGTTAAAAGGTGAGTTTACTACTTTCCCTGAAAGCTTTGTATTTGAGGCCTCTCAGAAAGTAACCGGGGTTGTGGTTAAACAATATCAGGCACTGGTCCCAAGCAAAGACTTTGCTAAGTTAGAGTTGAAAGATGACTCTGGTATTGTGATTCAGACTTTTAATGATCAAAGTGAAGCGATTAAGCAGCATCGTGAAGGCGTAATTCGTTTGATTCATATGCAATTGGGGGATTTGATCCGTCAATTGAAAAAGCAAATTTCCAAGCCACTGGCATTGGCATATTCACCTTTGGGTGATAAAGCACAACTTGAGCAAATGTTGGTGTACGCAACATTACAAATGGCAATTCAAGATTTACCCATTAATGCTGAAGAATTTGCGATAGTCATGGCTGATGTGAAAAAGTCATTTTTAAGTCATGGTCAGGAAGCATTAAAGCTGATCAGTGAAATTTATATTCAATGGCAGGAAATACGTCAGCAATTGCTGATGTTGGATCAAGACGTATTTGCTAAAAATATGAATGATATTGAAGATCAACTGGATTTAATGAACTTATCCAATTTTGTTTATTCAAAATCTTCCGATATTTGGCAGGAATATCCACGTTATTTAAAAGCATTGTTATTGCGTTTAGATCGATTGCCGAATAATCTAAATCGTGATGATGCTGCAATTAAAGAAGTAGATCCTTGGATGGATAAACTGTTTAAGTTTAAGTCGGATGTTCGTGTTAAAGAAGTCTACTTCATGGTTGAGGAACTACGTATTTCATTATTTTCTCAACCGATGAAAACCAAGATGCCGATTTCGTCAACCAGAATACAAAAAGTATGGGAAAAGCTTGGAATCGGTTAGAATAGAAATAATTTGAAATATTTGTGAATTTAAAAAAGGAGTTTTACATGGGCATCCGTATTACAGGTACAGGTTTGTACCATCCTGAAGAAGTGATTACCAATGAAGAATTGGTGGATTGTTTAAATGCTTATGTGGAACAATTTAACAGTGAAAATGCTGAAAAAATTGAAGCGGGTGAAGTTGTTGCCCGTCGTGGTTCAAGCGCAGAATTTATTGAAAAAGCATCAGGCGTAAAGCGTCGTTATGTCATTGAAAAATCAGGTGTCCTAGACATTAATCGCTTACGTCCCCGTTTAGAAGAACGTTCAGATGAAGAGCTTTCAATCCAAGCAGAGTGGGGCGTAATTGCAGCAAAACAAGCGATGGAAAATGCAGGCGTAATTGCAGAAGACATTGATGTGGTGATTTTGGCTTGTTCAAACTTACAACGTGCTTATCCTGCTGTTGCAATTGAAATTCAAACGGCATTGGGTATTCAGGGCTATGCCTATGATATGAATGTGGCGTGTTCAGCTGCTACATTTGGTTTAAAACAAGCCTACGATGCTGTAAAAACGGGTGCACGTCGTGTGTTATTGGTTAATGTGGAAATTACCTCAGGCCATACTGACTATCGTTCACGTGACTGTCACTTTATTTTTGGTGATGTTGCAACAGCTTCAATTATTGAAGAAACGGACAGCAAAACAGGGTTTGAAATCGTAGATACCCATTTGTTTACCCAATTCTCCAATAACATCCGAAATAATTTTGGTTTCTTAAATGGTTCAGAATTAACTTCTCGTGATGATAAGCAATTCCGTCAAGATGGCCGCAAAGTATTTAAAGAAGTGTGTCCATTGGTTGCGAAAATTATTTCTACGCAATTGGAAAAGAACAGTATTCAACCTGAAAACGTAAAACGTTTTTGGTTGCATCAAGCCAATGCCAATATGAATGAATTAATTTTAAAACTCATTGTCGGCAAAGAAGTTGCAGAAGCGGATCCTGATTTGGTACCAATCATTTTAGATGAGTTTGCCAATACGTCTTCAGCAGGTGTGATCATTGCATTACATCGTAGTGCGGATCAGGTGAATGATGGCGAATATGGTGTGCTGTGTTCATTTGGTGCAGGTTATTCTGTGGGTTCAATCCTTGTGCAAAAGCATGTTGCTTAAATCATAATTTTATAAAATCTCCCTCCTTGTGCCGCGAAAAGTGCAGTTCAGCTACTTTGAAAAAAAGGGGGGGAGATTGTCGAGGATTTAAGTTATTTTATTTGTGTAAAGCTCTTCCCTGAAAAAGGAGGAGTCATACGCTTAAGGCCAAGATCAAATAATGTTGAAAAGTATTTGTAGAGATACAGCATGACTGAAAAAACCTTGAAAATACGACACAACGCTAAATTGATTCGATTAATAAGCAGCTTACAGCGCTTTTACTTTCGTCCAACATTTTTAGGTACTGAAAATTTAGTGCCGAATAAACCAGCCATGTATGTCGGTAATCACACCATCTATGGTGTTTTAGATTCTCCGATTCTGATTGATTATTTATTTACAGAACATAAAATCGCAGTGGTCAGTTTAGCTGATCATATGCATTTTCATATTCCGATTTGGAAAGAAGTGGTTAAACGTGTCGGTGGGGTTGATGGTGTACAAGAATATGCCAAAGAAGCGATGCGACAAGGTTATTCGATTCTGGTTTTTCCAGGCGGCGGTCGAGAAGTCATTAAACGTAAAGGTGAAGCCTATCAACTGATCTGGAAGCAACGCTTTGGTTTCTTAAAGTTGGCTCAGGAATTTGGTTATGAAATTGCTCCTTTTGTGGCTTTAGGTGGTGATGAAGTTTTTGATTTAGCTTTTGATGTAAACGTGCTGCTTAAACAAAAGTGGTTTAATAAAATATTATCAAATCCCAAAATAGGTTCATTGCTTAGACAAGGTGAAGTTATTCCTTCGATTCCGAAGCATATTATTCCAAAGCGAATCCCTTTTTATTTTAAATTTATGCCACGGTTATCTATTGACCAGATAGAAAACATGGACGATATGATTGTATTTCGTGATCAATTGCAAGCGAGCATTTATACTGAAATTGAGTCGTTAAAGTCCTATCGAGCACATGACTTGGAACAAAAACCTTAGAACAAAAACCTTAGAACAAAAACCTTAGAACAAAAAAAACAACCTTTGAGATCGTATAATGTTTGAACTGCATACCAATTTTAAACAGATACTTAATCTATTCAATCTGCGAACTCAACCCATTCAAAGTATTGTGCCTTTTCTTCAAGATCCTTATTATCTCGAATTTTTAGGACAGTGTAGCGATACTGAAATTACCCCTGATATTGATTTATTTGGCTATGAAACTACGATAAAGGAAAACCAGTATTTCGCAGAGCATGTGGAAAATTTATCCCAACAACTATGGAAAATTGGTCGTACAGGTCAAGGTGATGAATGGTTTTTAGATCGGAATAGTTTTGATATTTTATTCTATGATCATGATTTAGGTATGGACTTAGATGAGAATTTAAAACGCGATCAGTTTCAGTCGATGCAAATCAACTTTTTTCAATTTTTACAATTTGCTTTACTTCTGCAAGCGCTGGAACAACACTTGGATAAAAATCCATTATCTAAGGTGGAGTTGGAGCAATTTCAAGATACCGTGAATCGCATTCATCCTGAACTTTTTTCACGTTATCCATTTGATTATTTATAAGTTATAAGCGTTACAATTGATTGATAAAATGAGTTTACTCACAATATAGAGGAATAAAAATGTATACAGCTTCATGCCTTTGTGGTGGTATTCAACTGAGAATTCATAGTGAAATCCCTCAAATATTTGTCTGTCATTGTCAGCAATGTCAAAAAGCCCAAGGTTCAGCATTTGTGGCGATTGCTCCTATTCAGACTAAAGATTTAGAGATTGTTCAAGGACAGGCATTGTTTCAAGAATATTATGCCACTGAAAATAAAAAGCGAACGTTCTGTAAAAGATGTGCATCCCCATTATTTAGTGCGCGTTTAGACCTACCTGAGGTCGTGAGATTACGTGTAGGCATTGTAAATGAGCCTGTTCAAGGCAAGATTGTTTCACATGCGTTTACTGATAACAAAGCTGCTTGGTTTGAAATTTTGGATGATGCCCCACAATTTGCTCAAGCGCTTTGTTAAAGAGTGAAGTTATATGTGAACAACAAGAATGCTGGATATTTATTGTTTAAATAAGATTTTGTGCGCTATCTTACTTATTTTTAAGTATCTGAATTTTATATTTTTATAAATAATTCAGAAATCAGTTTAAGTCATTTGTATATATAAATACCTTCTGTATAATTTTAAAAAAATACACTTTAAATCAATAGAAGGTATAAATGACAAGAATAGTCGTCGCTGCAAAACAAGACAAAATATTACTAAAGGATTCTCAAGCAAAAACGGTCAGTTTAGATCAACCCGCTATTATTCAAATTGGTGTCACACAACAAGATGTGAAAACACTAGAGCGACTAGGCGATAAGCTGATTATTAGTTTAAATAATGGTGAGCAAATTGTTTTAGAGGGTTTTTTTCAAGCCAATTCAACCACAACGCATTCTTTAACGTTCCCCAAAGCAGATGGAAGTTTCTCACTTGCTCACTTTGATGCCAATGGAAAATTTACAGACTATAGCGGTTTGCAAAAACTCGATACTTTACTCTATGAAGGCGCCAATACTGCGGCTGTTCAACAAGTCTCTGCCTATGAAGATTCAACCCCTGAGTTTTCATTTTCAAATCTATTTTCTTCAAGTGCAGTGAAAGCAGGTGTCGGTCTTGTTTCTGCAATTGGTTTAGGTTTGGCATTGATTGATGATGGTGGAGGTAATCAATCAAAGGGTGTTACTGACATTATTGCACCCAAAACACCGACTGCAACATTGAATGCAGAGGGGACTGAAATTAAGGGTACCGCTGAAGCGGGTGCGACTATTTATGTGATTGATAAAAACCAGAAAGTGATTGCCACAGCAGTGGTCGATAAAGATGGAAATTATTCTTTGACATTGCCAGAGGCTTTGCTAAACAACAATACTTATTATATCAATGCAAAAGACAAAGCTGGAAATGCTTCAACCTATACCTCGGTTGTTGGCACGAAAGATACCATTGCACCCAATGAGCCTCAAGGGCAGTTAAATGAGCAAGGAAATATTGTTACTGGTAAAGCAGAAGCGAATGCCACAATTAATGTGTATGACTCAGCAGGTCAACTGATTGGTACTGCAAAAGCCAATGCGCAGGGACAATTTTCTGTTGCCATTTCTCCTGCTTTAACCGCAGGCCAGATCGGTACAGTCGAAGCAATTGATGCATCTGGAAATAAATCAGAAAAACATAATATTGAAGTGGGTAAAGATACTATCGCACCTGATCAACCCAAGTTTGAGGTGTCTAAAGAGGGGACCTCAATACACGGAACAGCAGAAGCAAATGCTAAAGTGATTATTCAAGACTCAACAGGTGCGGTGATTGCAACGGGTACTGTAGACGCCAATGGTAAATTCAATATCACTATTTCTCCTGCTTTAGATGCAAGCAAGACTGGCAAAATTATTATTGAAGATGCTGCAGGAAATAAGTCGAGTGCTGTAGAAATTAAAGCAGGACAAGATGTTTTAGCACCAGATAAACCCGTGGCCAATTTAAATGCTGAAGGCACTGTGATCACGGGTACCGCTGAAGCAAACTCTAAAATTTCAGTCTATGACAGTGCAAATAAATTATTAGGCACAGCAACAACGGATGCAAACGGAAATTATTCTGTCACGCTTTCAACAGCATTGACTGAAGCAAAAGTTGGCAGTGTATATGCAACAGATGCAGCTGGAAATCAGTCAGTGCTTAGCTCTGTAACAGGTACCAAAGATGTAACCGCGCCTGCAAGTCCAAAAATCACAGATGTGGTTGATGATGTGGGGACAACTGTAGGTTCTGTTGCTGCAAATGGGACGACAGATGACAAGCGCCCTGTGATTTCAGGAACCGGAGAAGCTGGGGCAACTTTGATTATTTATGATAATAATCAGGCAATTGGAAAGGTCACAGTCGGTGCAGATAGTAAATGGTCATTTAGTTTTACTTATGATTTAACTCTGGGGAGTCACAGTATTACTACTGTACAAACGGATAAAGCAGGGAATACCAGTTTAGTGAGTGATGCTCGAACATTTACTGTAGTCGAAATCGCCGCAAAAATGGCAGTTTTTGATGAAGCCTTGGCTTTTCATGCTGATTTAGCTAATTCGAATATTGATTCAGTTAAAAGTGCTGATGCGATTGGGTCAGGTGTTTTAAATTTTGAGCCAGAAAGTAGCGCTCAAGTATTAGGGCAATCGACACCAATAGAAAATCAATTTTCGCTGCTCAATTCAAATGTTTCATATTTAGATCATACGCCTATAGCTGGCAGCTCAGCTATTCTCAGTACAAGCATAACCACTGTACTGCAAGATGTGCTTGAGAATACCAAGACAGGCAATATGGATTCTCATGGAAGCACGACCATTTCAGTCGATGAATTGTTAGCAAAGGCTTCAGTCAATGATTTAACTGCAAATCAGATTGATGATGTGCTTGCTCGAACAATTGATCAAAGTGCTACATCCGTTGTCGATGATGCTAAAAATACTGAATTGGTCGCTTTCAATAAAGCCGAAAATCTATCAGCGCAAGATATACCTGTATTGCAATCTGATCTGATCAAAGACTTGTTTGATCCACAATTACTGACCTTTTGATTGAAAATAACCAGATAAGCACCTACGGGTGCTTTTATGGAAACCAGATTTTATAGCGCTGGTTTAGCTTAAAATTGATGCATAAGGCTTTCAAATAAACGCTGAATAATTTTATTCAGCGTTTATATTTTTATCTAAAACGTGAACTTATACATATAAAATACCCAATTTCAGGTATATCTCTATATTTCCCCATTTGATCTAATGATTGATATTTGATCAAAAACTAGATTTGGGGATTGTCATGAACAAAATTTATAAAGTTATTTGGAATTCACAACTTAGGTGCTGGCAAGCTGTTTCAGAATTGGCAAAAAATCATAGCACTTCACAAAGTACTGTGGATCATAAAAACGCGCTGACGGGCACTGTTCAAAAAGTATCTGGGATAAATTTAATCCGATTGGCTTTTTGGGGGCTAGCTTTATTGCCATTATCGATTTATGCCGCAATTTCTAATACGGAACTGCCTACAGGCGCCAATATCACTCAAGGTTCAGCCAATATTTCCCAAAATGGCAACGTTTTAAATATTCATCAGAATAGTCAAAATCTTTCGACCAACTGGAATACTTTTAATATTGGTAAAGATGCGACGGTTAATTTTAATCAGCAAAACCAGTCATCTATAGCCATTAATCGGGTTTTGGATAGCAATGCATCGCAGATTATGGGGCGTTTAAATGCCAATGGGCAGGTGTTTTTACTCAATCCAAATGGTGTGGTTTTTTCTAAGACGGCTCAAGTGAATGTTGGTGGTTTGGTTGCTTCAACTTTAAGTTTGAACGATGCGGATATTCAAAATGGCAAATATACTTTAAAAGCCAATGCCAATAGCACAGCAACGATAGAAAATAACGGTACTATTCAAACTTTATCAGGTGGAACTGTTGCGCTGATTGCGCCCAATGTTAAAAATACAGGCTCTATTGTGACACCAAACGGAGTTACCCATCTCACTGCTGCCAGTCAAGTCACTCTTGCTTTACAGGATGGTTCACTCACCCAGTACCAAGTTGATCAAGGGGTATTAAAAGGCTTGGTGGACAATGGCGGTGCAATTCTTGCCGATAATGGGGCTGTATATTTAACTGCAAAAGCCAAAGACAGTTTAAGTAAAGCCGTGGTCAATCATAGCGGGATTATTGAAGCCAATCGCTTAAGCCAAAATGCCAAAGGTGAAATCATTTTGTTAGGTGATATGCAAAATGGTGAAACAAATGTCAGTGGTCTGCTTAAAGCTGAAGGGAAAAATGGTCAAGATGGTGGGTTTATTGAAACCTCCGCAGCTCAAGTAAAGATTGAGAATAGTACCGTGGTGTCCTCTCATTCTGAGGGCGGGAAAATCGGAAACTGGTTGATCGACCCTACCGATTTCAGTATTAATTCGGGTAATGCATCAGCAAGCAGTAGCGGCATAGGCGCAACCACTTTAGCAAGCATTCTTGCAACCAGTAATGTCATATTACTAACCAGCACTACGGGTAACCAGAAGGGTGATATCAATGTTAATGCTGATGTGACTTGGGGGAGTGCGAACAGCCTGACTTTAAATGCACAAAATGACATCAACATTAATGCCAACATCACAGCGACCAATAATAGTGGCAAACTTAATTTGATATATGGACAAAACACGGCCAATACCAGCGCAAATTATTATATTAACAATGGTGCAAAAATAAACTTAAAGGCTGGGCAGAATTTTAGTACCCAAAAAGGAACGGCTGCTACTATTAACTATCAAGTCATTACGGCTTTGGGCGCACAGGGTTCGACTACAAGTCAAGATTTACAAGGGATCAACGGGAACCTGAGTGGTAATTATGTGTTGGGTGCAGACATAGATGCCAGCAGTACATGGCAGTGGAATGGTTATACCGGATTCGACCCAATTGGCTTTTATAATGCAAATTTGAGTCCAACGGATCTCTCACAGCAGGCTTTTCGTGGACGGTTTGATGGATTAGGTCATGCGATTAGTGGATTAAGTATTGAGTCTATGTATCAGGGGATTGGACTGTTTGCGATTACGCATCAGGATACACTTATACAAAATGTTGGATTGAATAATATAAGTTATTCAGGTTATGGAAAAACAGGCGGGATCGTGGGGATTAATCTTGGCACGATTAATAATGTTTATGTCAATGCAGGCTTAGTCACAGGTAATACCGAGCAATATGGCGGATTGGTGGGCTGGAACTATAATTCAGGAAATATCTTAAACTCTTATGCAAATGTAACTGTAAAAGGAAAATATTCGAATAATAATTATATTGGCGGTCTGGTTGGTTATAGTGATGGTGTTGTAAGTTCTTCTTTTGCAACAGGCGCGGTGACAGGAAATAATTATATTGGTGGTTTAGTTGGTGGAATATCAGGACAAATTAACAACTCTTATGCAACAGGTACTGTTATTGGAAGTCAGTATGTTGGAGGGTTGGTTGGGTTCAATGGCGGTAGTGTTGACAAAAATTATTCTTCAGGAAGTGTAACTGGTGGGCAGTATGTTGGTGGTCTTGTTGGTGGTGGTAACGGTACAACCACAAATAGTTTCTGGAACACCAGTACTTCTGGAAGAACAAGCAGTGGGGGTGGTGTAGGAAAAACCACAACAGAACTTCAGCAAATTTCTACTTTTGCAGGTTGGGATATTGATGATGCAGGTGGTACAGGAAAAGTTTGGCGTATTTATGAAGGACGATCTGCGCCATTACTACGTCATTTCCTAAAGCCCTTGGTCACAGAAATTGTCGCTAATTTTTCTGACAAAATTTATGATGGATCGATAGCTTCTGGAACGCTGGCTTCAGGGCTGAATTATAAAACAACCAGTAAAAATGCAGGGATTTATAGTTTAAATGATGGCTCAATCCTGATTAGTGGTGTTCCAATCGCGGCTAATACAACTCAGTTTGGTGATGATGTAATTTATAAAGAAAATGGTGGTTCGGGCTCATTAACAATAGCAAAAAGAGATTTAAATATTAATGGCTTGAGCGTTGCTGACAAAGTCTATGATACATCAAAAGTAGCAACATTATCGGGTACTGCTGGAGTGACAGTGCTGTCAGGTGATTCAGTGACACTTTCGGGTATTGGATTTGGATCATTTACTGATAAAAATGTGGGGAATAATAAAAATGTGATTGTGTCGGGTTATACGCTGACTGGAACAGATGCTTTAAATTACACCTTACTACAGCCGACAAATCTTAAAGCCAATATAACGCCTGCAGTTTTAACCATTAATGGAATAAGTGTTGCAGATAAAACGTATGATGGTTTGTCCAATGCAACCATAAATGGCTCTGCTTCAATCAATCCATTTGCTGGGGATTTTGTTGGATTGACTGGTAGTGGGATAGGCACATTTACAGATAAGAATGCGGGAATCCGGTCTGTGATCGTAACAGGCTATAACTTAACAGGTGCGGATGCCGGAAATTATATTTTTAGTCAGCCTATAGGTTTAAGTGCCACAATTCATAAAGCGCAAGCCATTGTAAAGGCCAATAGTTTAAATACCGTCTATAACGGTAAAGATCAAACGGCTGCTGGCTTTAGTGCTATAGGTTTAGTCAATGGTGAAACTGAATCTGTATTGTCAGGTGTTTCGGCAACTGTCACAGGCAAAGATGCAGGCAAATACACCAACACAGTAACAGGTGCAGACAAGAACTATGAGTTAAGTTTTGTTGATGGTTCATTGGATATTGCGAAAGCGAAAGCCACCGTAACCGCCAATAGCGTATCAACCACCTATAATGGTAAAGATCAAACGGCTGTTGGCTTTAGTGCAACAGGCTTGGTCAATGGCGAAACTACAACTGTATTGTCAGGTGTTTCGGCAACTGTCACAGGTAAAGATGCCGGTAGTTATGCCAATACAGCCACAGGTATAGATAAGAACTATGAGCTAAGTTTTGTTAATGGCTCTTTGGATATCGCCAAAGCTAAAGCGACAGTAACAGCCAATAGCGTATCAACCACCTATAATGGTAAAGACCAAACGGTTGCTGGTTTTAGTGCAACAGGTTTGGTCAATGGTGAAACTGAATCAGTACTCTTAGGTGTAACTGCAACGGTTACCGCTAAAGATGCTGGCAAGTACACCAATACCGCAACAGGTATAGATAAAAACTATGAGTTAAGTTTTGTTGATGGTTCATTGGATATTGCCAAAGCCAAAGCCACTGTAACCGCCAATAGTGTATCAACTACTTATAATGGTAAAGATCAAACTGCTGCTGGCTTTAGTGCGACAGGTTTGGTCAATGGTGAAACCGAATCGGTATTGTCAGGGGTAAGTGCAACGGTTATCGCTAAAGATGCAGGTCAATATACCAATACCGCAACGGGTCTAGACAAGAACTACGAGCTAAGCTTTGTCGATGGCTCATTAGATATTGCTAAAGCTAAAGCCACTGTGACCGCCAATAGTTTAAATACAGTCTATAACGGTAAAGATCAAACGGCTGTTGGTTTTAGTGCGACAGGCTTAGTCAACGGTGAAACTGAATCTGTATTGTCAGGTGTTTCTGCAACTGTCACAGGTAAAGATGCTGGTAGTTATGCGAATAAAGCCAGTGGAGCAGATAAAAACTATGAACTTAGTTTTGTCGAAGGCTCACTAGATATTGCTAAGGCTAAAGCGATAGTAACAGCCAATAGCGTAACAACGACCTATAACGGTAAAGATCAAACGGCTGTTGGTTTTAGTGCGACAGGCTTAGTCAACGGTGAAACTGAATCTGTATTGTCAGGTGTTTCGGCAACTGTCACAGGTAAAGATGCCGGTAGTTATGCTAATACAGCCACAGGTATAGATAAGAACTATGAGCTAAGTTTTGTTAATGGCTCTTTGGATATCGCCAAAGCTAAAGCGACAGTAACAGCCAATAGTGTAACAACCACCTATAATGGTAAAGATCAAACGGCTGCTGGTTTTAGTGCGATTGGTTTGGTCAATGGCGAAACTACAAGTGTATTGTCAGGTGTTTCTGCAACTGTCACAGGTAAAGATGCAGGCCAATACACCAATACCGCAACAGGTCTAGATAAAAACTACGAGTTAAGTTTTGTTGATGGCTCTTTGGATATCGCCAAAGCCAAAGCAACCGTGACTGCCAATAGCGTATCAACCACCTATAATGGTAAAGATCAAACGGCTGCTGGCTTTAATGCGAAAGGCTTAGTCAATGGTGAAACAGAATCAGTATTATCAGGTGTTTCATCAACGGTGACTGCTAAAGATGCAGGCAAATACACCAACACAGTAACAGGTATAGACAAGAACTATGATCTAACGCTTATTGATGGCTCTTTGGATATTGCGAAAGCGAAAGCCACTGTAACAGCCAATAGTGTATCAACCACCTATAACGGTAAAGATCAAACAGCTGCTGGCTTTACTGCGACAGGTTTGGTCAATGGCGAAACAGAATCAGTACTATCAGGTGTAACTGCAACGGTGACTGCTAAAGATGCAGGCAAATACAACAACACAGTAATAGGTGTAGACAAGAACTATGATCTGACGCTTATCGATGGCTCATTAGATATTGCGAAAGCTAAAGCCACTGTGACAGCCAATAGTTTAAATACCGTCTATAACGGTAAAGATCAGACAGCTGCTGGCTTTAGTGCAATAGGTTTGGTCAATGGTGAAACTGAATCTGTACTCTCAGGTGTAAGTGCAACGGTGACTGCTAAAGATGCTGGCAAATACATCAATACCGCAACGGGTCTAGACAAGAATTATGAGTTAAGTTTTGTTGATGGTTCTTTGGATATCGCCAAAGCGAAAGCCACCGTAACCGCCAATAGCATATCAACCACCTACAATGGCAAAGATCAAACAGCTGCTGGCTTTAGTACAACAGGTTTGGTCAATGGTGAAACTGAATCTGTATTATCAGGTGTAACTGCAACGGTGACTGCTAAAGATGCTGGCAAATATACCAATAGTGCAACAGGTCTCGACAAGAACTATGATCTTAGTTTTGTTGATGGTTCATTGGATATTGCCAAAGCCAAAGCCACTGTAACCGCCAATAGTGTATCAACTACTTATAATGGTAAAGATCAAACTGCTGCTGGCTTTAGTGCGACAGGTTTAGTCAATGGCGAAACAGAATCAGTACTATCAGGTGTAACTGCAACGGTGACTGCTAAAGATGCAGGTCAATACACCAATACTGCAACAGGTCTAGATAAAAACTATGAGCTTAGCTTTGTTGATGGTTCCTTAGATATCGCTAAAGCCAAAGCCACTGTAACCGCCAATAGTTTAAATACGGTTTATAACGGTAAAGACCAAACGGCTGCTGGTTTTACTGCAACAGGCTTGGTCAATGGTGAAACTGAATCAGTATTGTCAGGCGTAACTGCAACAGTGACTGCTAAAGATGCAGGCAAATACACCAATACCGCAACAGGTCTAGACAAGAACTATGATCTTAGTTTTATTGATGGCTCTTTCGATATTGCTAAGGCTAAAGCTACTGTAACCGCCAATAGCATATCAACCACCTACAATGGCAAAGATCAAACGGCTGCTGGCTTTAGTGCTATAGGTTTAGTCAATGGTGAAACTACAAGTGTATTGTCAGGTGTTTCTGCAACTGTCACAGGTAAAGATGCAGGCCAATACACCAATACCGCAACAGGTCTAGATAAAAACTACGAGTTAAGTTTTGTTGATGGCTCGTTAGATATTGCCAAAGCGAAAGCCACTGTTACAGCCAATAGCGTATCAACCACCTATAACGGTAAAGATCAAACAGCTGCTGGCTTTACTGCG
>NZ_WJYH01000053.1:0-28684 GCF_009668065.1 Acinetobacter sp. RIT698 | reverse complement strand
AGAGAAGGGTCAAGTCAATAGCTGTGCTTATACTGTATACTATACCAAAAATGATAGATAAAAATTATGAAAAATCATTATATTATTAAACTTAAAAGCGTATTTCTGATATGTTTTTCTATGACATCCTATATTTTTGGAGCGAATGTAGAAAATCGAATTTTTAATTTTGAAGATAAAGAAATATCAGCGTTATCTTCTGAAATAAATTACTCCAGATTTGCGCCAGTAAACCAGCTTAATTTAAAAGCAATGCCTGTAGATTTAGATGAAATAATAAAGAACCTTGCAAAAATAGGTTATATCAATAGGGATACAGTCTCGAATAGTAAACGCTATGAAGTGCTATCCTATGGCTTGACGACCAAGAAAATTTATTTTTTTAATAATAACAGTCAAACACCTGATTTCTTTTCTGAGATTTATGCAACGAACTCTAAATTTAATCAACTCAAAAGTATTCGTCTAGGGTTAAGTATTGAATACAATGGGAAAAGATTTAAAAAAATGAATACAGATCCGATTGTTCCCACAAGTTTTATTTCTGCTCTGAATGTGATTGATGAGAGGAAATCAAAAGAGGTGTATGTTTCACTCATGAAGCAACATATTTTAAATATAAAAAATAATGTGAATGAGTATTGTGAATTTTTAGTGACGACGAGAGTAAATGTTAAGGATTATTGGTTAGAATTAAATACTGAACTCACAAAGAATAATACTTATTTCAATATTTACCAAAGTAAAGGAATTCCTCAAAAATGCAATTTGTGAAATTCTTTGTTTGGATTTTTTGCTTAGTCCCTTTTCCGGCATCCTGTGGTGATTATAGAAAAACTAATAGTGATGGTGATTTCGTATCCCCTCAGCAGTAGATGCTTTATGAATATAGTTTCCTAAACGAGATTAAAGCTTTTATAATAATTTAAATTCAATAACTTAAATCTTGATAATTTGAAATTCAAAGCTTTAGGATATCCAATTGAGCACTCAGATCAATTCCATATCTACCGTGAATAAGCTATATTAATGGCACCAAAAATAGACAATCAACAACATGCAAAATTTACAACAACTCTTTATCAACACCCAAGAAAACTACGAATTGATCCCTGATTTTATCGATCTGCTTTTAGCATCGGATATTTATTGTTTGGGAACACAAGATCAGCATAAAAAAATTCAATTCCGTATTCTAGAAACACCAGAAGGTGATCAAGCAATACCATTCTTCATAGAGCTAGAAACCATTCAAAATGATATTGGAGTCGATGCCGAATATATCATGTTAAATACACGGCAGTTTTTTGAAATGACTCAGGGGGCAACATTGGTATTGAATCCAACTTCTGAATTAACAAAAGAATTTCAACCTGAAGAAATTAAAGCAATTTTAGAGATTGATGAAGCAATTTAAAAATGTGCAGGATTCAATTTCTCCAGCACTTCATCAATTTTTTTCAACCGTTTGATTTCATCCCATAAGGCTTTGGCTTCGGGGTAATGCTTAGACATCATCCCAATCCATTGTTTATAACGGCCGACCATGTTCAGCTCTTTTTTATATGGACCATTTAAAAAACGAATTTGTAAATTTAATAGTTCAGACCAAGTGATAAGTGGTTCATCCGTATTTTTACGAATACACTGGGTGAGATCTGGTGTAGTCACAGCACCACGACCAATCATCAAATCTTGGCAACCTGATTCAAGTTGGCATTGTTTCGCATCAGCATTGGTCCAGATTTCACCATTGGCAATCACATTGATCTTGAGTGCTTCACGAATCGGCTGTAGCTGATCCCAAAATGCTGGTGGGGTGTACCCATCAGCTTTGGTCCGAGCATGGACAGTGACCCACGCTGCGCCAGCATCTTCAATGGCATGCGCATTTTCAAGGGTAAAATTTCGATCCATATAACCTAAACGCATTTTTGCAGATACAGGGATGTGTTTGGGTACTGCATCACGTACAGCCTTGACCAACTCATGTACAACTTCAGGCTCATCGAGAAGTACTGAACCACCTCTATGACGGTTTACTGTTTTAGCAGGACAACCAAAATTCATATCGATTGCAGGAGCACCTAATTCAGCAGCGCGTACCGCATTGGCTGCGAGCATTTCAGGATTATTTCCTAAAAACTGAACGTGTACTGGTGTGCCAGCGGCTGTTTTGCCTTGATTGTTTAATTCTGGACAATAGCTATGATAAACATGGTCAGGTAAGACCGAATCCGTTACACGGATAAACTCAGTCACGCACCAGTCAAAGCTACCGACATGTGTGAGAACGTCACGCATGATAGGGTCGGTTAAGCCTTCCATTGGGGCGAGTATAAGTTTCACAATTGTTACCTGATGAGATGAAAACAGCGTTATACGCATTTTTGTAGGAGATGTCTACCGATGCAAAATATATTCTAGGTCAGTGCTGAAGGGGGTGTTATTGAAAAGTTGATCCATAAATTTTCATTATCAAAACTTTCTACATAAAGTCGAATTTTTTGTTGTGGATACATGTTCTTTAAACCTAAATGCGATTCACAATCCTTGTAACTGGCTAAACCATAAAACCTTTCGCCATATTGAACAATCACCCCTTGAGGGTAGAAACACACAATCTCGGTTTCAATGTTTTGTCCAATTTTAAATTTGTTCTTTAATTCATTCCAATCACTTAAATATTTAGAGATTGATTGATTCCAAAAATTTAAAAACTCATCTTTTTCAATGGGAATAATTTCATCTAAAATGTCAGAAAAACTTCCTTCAGGTAAGAAAAAATGCGCTTGTTCTATGTTTAAATTTGTATTGATGCTGAGTGAAGCTGTCACCAGAATTGATCTGAGGCAGTAATATTCCAGATCTAATTCATATAAAATAATTTCTTCTGCTTCTGTATCAATATATTTATAGTAAGAATACAAAATACTGTCCATTTTTGCTCAGCGCTGCGTTTATCAACGATGCAAAATCATTTCCAAAACAAATTTAGAACCAATAAAGCCAACCGCCAATAAAAAGAATCCAATCATGGTAAAGCGAATGGCTTTTTGACCACGCCAGCCAAACTTATAGTGACCAATTAACAACGCACCGTAAACAAACCAAGACACAATGCTAAACACGGTCTTATGTGCTAGGTGCTGTGCAAAGAAGTCATCAATGGTAAAGAAACCAAAACATAGGGCGACAGTTAATAAAACAAAACCAGTAATGAGCATATCAAAAAGTAAGGATTCCATGGCTTGATATGACGGTAAGAAGTTGACCCAAATACGTTTTTTTTGTTTCTTTTTGAGTTCACGGTTTTGAAACCAAATCAAAACGGCTTGTATGGTTGCCATGAGTAAAACGGCATAAGCAGATAAAGACAGAATGATATGGATGTCTAAACCGATAGAATGCTGTTCAATAAATTGATCTGGTTTACTAAAACAAAAACCGAGAATCAAACCAAAGGCGGCAACAGGAATTCCAATCAAATTTAGTGAAAGAACAGGACGATAGGTACTATAAAGCATACTTAGAACCAACATTAACGCAGAGGTAAAAGACATCAAGTTAAAGACGTCGTAATTAATCCCTAGTGGTGTAAGTATGTCGTTATGCAGTACACTTGCATGTAATATCAGCCCTAAACCTGACATGATGCCAATAAACCAAGGGTTTGCGGAACGTTTAGCCATTAAGTGCATGAACAAATACCAAAATGAAGAGGTATAGGCAATTAATGCTAAAATCGTATAAACCAAGGGTAGGCTAATCATGTCAAACCTTTTTCAGGATGATGAATATTCATGTTATAAGATATAAATTCCATGTGAACTACAGTATCCTATAGCATCTTGAGCATAAATTTTCTATTTTAAGAAAGATTTTTTTGCTACTAGCTATTTTAAGCGGATTTTGCAATGTTTGATACCTTAACAGAACGACTCACGCAGAGTCTCAGAAATGTTACTGGCTCTGGGCAGCTAACCGAAGATAATATTAAAGATACCTTACGTGAAGTGCGTATGGCACTTCTTGAAGCCGATGTTGCTTTGCCTGTAACTCGTGAGTTTATTGCGAAAGTTAAGGAAGAAGCATTGGGTCAAGAAGTCATGACTCAGCTTTCACCAGGTCAAGCTTTCGTTAAAATTGTGTATGACGAACTCACCAAAATGATGGGTGAGGCAAACGAAAGCCTAGACTTAGCTGCAAAACCACCTGTTGTGATTCTTCTCGCAGGTTTACAAGGTGCTGGTAAAACCACGACAGCGGCAAAACTTGGACGTTTCTTAAAAGAGCGTCAAAAGAAAAAAGTGGCGATGGTTTCTGCCGATGTTTACCGTCCAGCTGCGATTAAGCAACTGCAAACAGTTGCTGCTGAAGTGGGTGTTGATTTTATTGAATCGGACGCTTCTGAAGATCCGATTAAAATTGCACAACGTGCAATTGGTCAAGCCAAAATTAACTTTAACGATGTTTTGATTGTCGATACGGCAGGGCGTTTGCATGTCGATGATGACATGATGGACGAAATTAAAGCATTACACGCTGCAATTGGCCCAACTGAAACCTTATTTGTCGTTGATGCAATGACAGGTCAGGATGCGGCAAATACCGCCAAAGCCTTTAATGATGCATTACCATTAACGGGTGTTATCCTCACCAAAACTGATGGTGATGCACGTGGTGGTGCGGCGCTTTCGGTACGAGCGATTACCGGTAAGCCAATTAAATTCTTAGGTATGGGTGAAAAACTCGATGCCTTAGAGCCATTCCATCCTGAGCGTGTTGCACAACGTATCTTGGGTATGGGTGACGTACTTTCTTTAGTCGAAGAAGTTGAACGTAAAATCGACAAAGAAAAAGCCGAAAAAATGGCGAAAAAATTGCAAAAGGGCGGGAGCTTCAACTTTGAAGACATGCTGATGCAATTTGAACAGATGAACAAAATGGGCGGTATGATGGGCTTCTTGGATAAGTTGCCTGGCATGAGCAATTCAGGCATTCAAGATGCGATTGCACAAGCAAATCCTGAAAAGCAAGTGAAAAAGATGGAAGCGATTATTCAATCGATGACCATTAAAGAACGTCGTAACCCAGACTTAATGAATCCGAGCCGTAAAAAGCGTATTGCAGCAGGCTGTGGTATGGATGTGGTTGAAGTCAATAAACTGATCAAACAACATGCACAAATGGCGAAAATGATGAAGAAATTTGCCAATCCATCGGGTATGGCAAAAATGATGCGCTCATTGGGTGGAATGCAAAAACAGTTTGGCGGTGGCGGCGGTATGGGGCCATTGTTTGGTAATAACGATAAAAAATAAGTCTCATTTTTTTTATAAAAAGCGCCTTAGGGCGCTTTTTTGTTAAATAAAAATAACATACTTTTGTTGGCTGTTTAGATATTCTGAGCCCATTATTTGAATATGATTTAAACAATAATTGATAAGAAGTTGATTTATGAAAAAAGTATTTATCGTACACGGTTATAAAGACTCCCCTGAACATCATTGGTATCCATGGCTAAAGCAACAAGTATTGGCGACAGGACATGCATGTGAAGTGATTGATCTAGCACATCCAGAGCAGCCCCAATATGAGCTGTGGAAGCATAATATTACGCAGCAAATTAAGTCACTCAATGACGATACCATCATTGTGGCACATGGCTTAGGAGGTATTGCTAGTCTAGATTTTCTTTCGAGTGAATTATTGGGGCGAAAATTAGGTGCTTTGTTTTTGGTTGCGGGATTCAGTAAAAACTTAGCCGTTTTACCTGAACTTAACTTATTTTTACAACACGCTCGGGTCGATGATGCGCTGCTCAGAATGAATATTCTGAATCGCTTTATCTTTTTCTCCAACAATGATCCTTTTGTGCCAGCGCCTGTCAGTATTCAATTGGGTTATTCGCTGAATTCACAAATGATTGAGGTGAAAGGTGCAGGGCATTTTATGGCAACAGAGGGCTATACCAGCTTAACTGTACTTTGGGAAAAGTTAGCAGTTCTATTACAACCTGAATCCCAAGCTGGTACTCAGGCTGCATATTCGATTTTATCGTGATGTGGTTTTATTGATTGAGCTTTTGATAAAGCTCGTCAAGTATCTCCTGAGCGCGTTGCTCATCTTGAATCAAATTGCCTTGTTGATCCCAAACTTTACTGTCTAGAATCGAATAATCTTCACTTGGGCTTAATTTTAGTTCAGCTGCAGGTTTGCCATCTTCATACCATACCTTTTGAACGATGGGCTGATCATCTGAATATTCTTCCTGTAGCCCAAGTTGACCATTTGAATAGTACGTTTCAGTTTTTCCAACTAATCTCTGGTCTTGGCTGGTCGATTTAAAGCTGATTTTTCCATTTTCAAAATAGCCCACAACTTCACCGTCGACATATTTACTATCAAAGCTATTTAAGCCTTGAGGGGCTTTAATCCAAAATGGATCAGATTGTTTTTTACGGCTATTTTGATAGAAGTCCTGAACTAAGAAACGGCCATCTTTATCACGACCTAATAATTTTCTGAAATATCCATTTTCTACAGGTGTGAGTGAATAACCCTGATCCATGATTAAACCGCACTCACAGGCTTCTTCACCTGCATCTGGAGCAAAGTAAGCAATAACAGGTTCAGTTGTTGCCATGGTTGTTGAAGATGAGTGCGTGGTTTGTAAACTGGTACAACCCACCAGTGTAAAGCTCATTAAACAGGCACTAAGCAGTAAGGGGATCGTTTTCATAATGATTACTCTTTTATCGTGTTTATGATTGTGTTTATTTATTAAAAATGGAAGATTGCTGATCTTCTATTAAATTGTATTTAGGTTTAAGCGGTTTGTCGATCTATATAGAACTGTAAGCCTTTGAGTAATAAGTCTGATTCAATTCTTGGTTGATATTTCTCTAGAAATTGTGCAAATAGATTGGCATCACCACCTGTTAAAATAAGCTTTCGTGGTTGTTGCTCAAGCACTTTTTCAATGGTGCTTAACAGCCCCAAGAAAATGCCATGATGTACTGCATCTATGGTATTCCGACCAGGACTTAGCTCTGAAAAAGCCGCATCTGGAATTTTAATACCTTTGGTTTTTTGAATTAAAGAATCGCGTTGTAAATAGAGGTTAGGTAGAATATAACCGCCTAAATGTTGTAACCCTTGGGTTAAATCAATTGTTAAAGCTGTGCCGCAGCTAATCACACACAAGTCATCATCAGCTTTCGCCACAGCCAAAACTTGTAACCAACGGTCGATCCCAAGTTGTTCTATATGGTCATAGCCACAACGTAATCCTGCATATTCAGCATGCACTTTGGCAAAAGTTACCGGAATATCGAGTAATTTTAAAATCTGGACAATGCGTTCGTTGTTTTTTTTATCTTGGACTGAGGAAATTCCAATTTTGTCTAAGCCTAAACCACGAAAATGTTGAATTAAACCCAGTAGCAGATCCGCAGGGGATTGGAGATGTAATTCTGCTGCCTGTTGAATAATTTGATTATTTTCAGTAATCCAATATTTTAGACGGGTATTTCCAATATCTAACCAAAGTGCTTTCATGATTTTGCCTAATTGAAGCTGAACACAATCTGCATAATTATTTTATTTGAAAATATTGAACGACTTAGAGAGCATCTCAATCTGATCAATCAAATAGGGCAAATAACCTGCGGTTCATTTTGCTGAACGTTGTTCCGTACTGTTAGTAACTGTTAGTAACTGTTTGCTATGATCTTTGGATCAATACGATTACTGCGCAATATATAGCGAAATGTATAGCGAAAAAAGCCCTGTTTTAAATAATTGCCGAACACTTTTTAGCAATTTATATGCTCAATCTAACTCATTTTAGACAACGGATCACATCGTTATTTATGCTTCAGCTAAGCGTAAACGCCCTTGATAGACATTGACTAAGCCTTGAGCTGTCAATAAATTCAGTGCGCCATCATCAGAAATTCCTTTGAAAATACCCTCAATTGAATTTTGAATTTGTTCAAAATGAACCTGCTGATCCATAAAGGCAGCATAGTGATTAAATCGTGCTGCGAGGTTATAGCAACCATGATCAAACCATTGTCCAGCTTGTTGAATTGCCAAATACATTTCTGCAATGATTTGGATTCGATTTGGAAATTGTAGGCCTAATTGCATTACCGAGGTGGCTTGTTGGGTCACATTTTCTTTGGGGATCGGAAATAAGTTGATCCCGATTCCAACAATGGCTTGATGTGGTGAAATGGGCTCAACCAAAATTCCACCCCACTTTCCTTGAGGGCTATATAGATCATTGGGCCATTTAATTTGTAATGCTGGTAAATTCTTAAGTGTTGGCATTTGTAAGATATTTAAAGCAATTTCCAATGCTAAACGCCCATCTAAGGGTGTTCGAGTTTCAAGCAATGTGCTTAAATAAATGTTACCAATGGGCGAAACCCATTCCCGTTGGTGCTGACCTCGTCCTTGAGTCTGAGTTTCACTACAGACCAAAACTGTCTTGACGCCGCTGAGCGCAATTTCACGCACATCATCATTGGTCGATGCTGTCGTCTGCTTTAAAAGCAGCACTTCAGGGAGTTCATTTGCTTGTGTAAGAAGTTGTCTAAGATGACGAGTCTCTAAATCCATGTTGAATCTGAGAAGAGTGAAGGAACATTTATGGAGTTAATCATATATTTAGGTATTGGTGCAATCGCAGGATTTGCTGCTGGGCTATTTGGTGTTGGTGGTGGCTTAATTATTGTACCAATTCTCTATGTGGTCTTTACTAAAATGGGCTATGATCCTTCGGTCATTATGCACATGGCATTGGGAACTTCACTTGCAACAATTATTGTAACTTCAATTAGTTCCGTAACAGCGCATCATAAAAAAGGTGCCGTACTTTGGAATGTTTTTAAAAACTTAGCCCCAGGTTTGGTGATTGGCTCATTTATTGGTGCTGGCATTGCAGATATTTTATCAGGTCAGCATTTACAGCTAATCATTGGTGCTTTTGCAATTTGGGTGGCATTTAAAATGTTTAAGGGGGCCAATGTTAAAGTCGATGAATCTAAACAATTACCAACTACGCCTATGCAAATGCTGGCTGGTGGGGGAATTGGAGTTGCATCGGCAATTTTTGGTATTGGTGGTGGAAGTCTGACCGTTCCCTATCTCAACAAAAATGGTGTGGTGATGCAAAAAGCCGTTGCAACATCAGCAGCTTGTGGTTTACCGATCGCAATTGCGGGTGCGCTCGGTTTTATGTTCTTTGGTGCACAAGAACCAACCGAAATTAAAAATTCAATTGGTTATGTGCATATTTATGCCTTTATTGGGATCAGTGTAATGAGTTTTATCACTGCCAAATTTGGCGCAAAGGTGGCGCATGCACTTTCTCCAGCGATGTTGAAAAAATGCTTTGCATGCTTACTTACAGTGGTCGGTCTTTATTTTATTTATCAAGGTATTACTAAGTAGATTCCGATCAATGGTACTTTTTCTAAACACTGAGTTGACTTAAAATACATTAAAATTGTCGGACAATGTCATGGTTTCAATTGAATTAAATCAGGTACAACTAAAATAATGACAATTGACATTGTCCAAGAATAATAAACCAAGATAGGAATTATATGCATTCGGAAGAAGTGGATAGCCTTTCAGAACAGATTGCCAAACATATTAGTGAACAAATTATTAGTGGCGAGTTGGTTGAAGGGGAAAGAATACAAGAACTACGTATTGCCAAAGAACTGGATGTCAGTCGTGGCTCGGTACGTGAAGCCCTTTTGCTTTTAGAAAGAACCCATCTGATTGAAATTTATCCTCGTCGTGGTGCAATTGTCTCAGAAATGTCAGCACACCAAGTCCGTGCATTGTTCGATACCAGCGCATTGTTATTAGGTCAAATCGTGCAACGTATGAGTGAAACATGGCGCAATCATGAAGCTGAAGCGATTCAGCAGATGATGAATCATTTGGTTGAGCAGGTGAAGCAAGGCAATACTGAAAAGTTTTATGATGGCATATTTCAATTTTTATCAGGGCAACAGGACATGGTTGGGAATCCCTACCTGATGAAATTTTATAAAGAGTTGTTACCATCCCTACGAAGAAGTTATTTTTTAACCTTAAATACTTCAAGACGCGAGCTTCAAGAAGCTTTAGAATTGCTTAAGTTGGTGATTGACGCAATTTTAATCCGAAAATCACAACAAGCTACTTTATTTATGGAAGATTTTTGTCGACACTTACGTAATCTAGTGTTGGAATCTCTGACACGGATGAAACAAATCGAACTCGCTTGGGCGCGGAGATCGCGTCGGTAATTACTAGGACATTATGCGTTTAAGCAGCTTAAAACTTTCAGGCTTCAAATCTTTTGCCGATAGTACAACACTACAATTCAAAGATAACCGTACAGCGGTGGTTGGTCCTAATGGTTGTGGTAAATCCAATGTGATTGACGCGATCCGTTGGGTGATGGGGGAATCCAGTGCACGCCAGCTCCGTGGTGG
The DNA here is from genome assembly GCF_009668065.1 of Acinetobacter sp. RIT698. NCBI lineage: Bacteria > Pseudomonadati > Pseudomonadota > Gammaproteobacteria > Moraxellales > Moraxellaceae > Acinetobacter > Acinetobacter sp. RIT698. Next base: position 18,179 of record NZ_WJYH01000053.1, on the reverse strand, counting down.
CAGTATGCAGGATGTTATTTTTACAGGAACGGCAAAACGTAAACCTGTAGGTATGGCAAGTGTAGAACTGCGCTTTGAAAACACCTATGGCAAATTAGGTGGGGCTTATAACGCGTATACTGAACTTGCTGTTCGCCGTCAGGTGAATCGTGATGGAAAATCTGAATACTTTCTCAATGGGACGAAGTGTCGACGTCGTGATATTACCGACATTTTCTTGGGTACAGGTTTGGGTCCTCGTTCTTACGCAATCATCGAACAGGGGATGATCAACCGCTTGGTTGATGCCAAACCTGAAGAAATGCGTATCTTTCTTGAAGAGGCTGCTGGAGTTTCTCGTTATCAGGCTCGTCGTCGTGAAACACTACAACACTTAGAACATACCACGCAGAACTTAGACCGCCTCGAAGATATTGCTTCAGAACTCAAATCACAGCTTAAAACCTTAAAACGACAGTCTGAAACTGCGGTTCAATATAAGACTTTAGAAACTGAAATTCGTACGTTAAAGATTGAAATTCTATCTTTCCAGTGTGATCGTAGTTCTCGTTTACAAGAACAATATACGGTTGAAATGAACGAATTGGGAGAGCACTTCAAACTGGTGCGCTCTGACATGAGTACTTTGGAACATGATCTGACTTCAACCAATGAGTTGTTCCAACGTTTGATTCAACAGTCCACGCCTTTGCAAAATGAGTGGCAACAAGCTGAGAAAAAACTCTCTGAGTTGAAAATGACTTTGGAACAGAAACAAAGTTTATTTCAACAGAACTCAGAAGCTTTGGGAAATTTTGAACAGCAAAAAGCTCAAACCAAAGAAAAGATTCAGTTGATGGAATTGCAATTGGAAACCTTGCACGGTCAATTGGAGCAGCAGACTGAACATTTACAACATGCTGAGTCTGAAACACAACAACGTAGCCAGGCCTTTACCGATTTAAAAGCGCAGCAATTGCAAGCACAACAACAGTATGAACAGGTCAAAGTTCAAGTTGAAAAGCAACAGCAGCAAAAAGCACAAATGCAGGCGCAAATTGAACAACTTGCAAAAAATGTAGCGCGTATTGAACAGCAGAAAGACACCTTAAAAACCCAAGCTGTTCAGGTTCAAAGTCAATTTCAAACTGAAGATGTTCAACAACTTGAGCAAGATAAAATAGCAATCCAAGCTGTAATTGTTGAATTAGAACAAAAAATTAATCAAGCAAAGCAGCAGTTTGAACAACTACAGGAAAGCATTAGTCAGCAAAAAACTCAGATTTCGGCTTTAAAATCTGATGTACAAGTGTTGCATTCTGAACAGAAAAACCTCACCCAATTAATGGCGAAAAGTGCTGTAAATAGCAAGGCTGATACGGTGCAATTGATGCAGGTATTAACGCTGAATGCACAAGGCAAAGCACATGCACCGCTGGTTGAAAAGTTTTTAGCCAAATGGTTGTCAGCCCATATTGTTGATCAAGATGCTGATTTTGCTGAAAGTGTGGCACGTCAGCTTAAAGCAACAAGCTCGCAAGATAAAATTCAATTGAATGGATTGGCATGTTTAGCAGATTGGATTGAATCTCCACAGTATTCATTGTGGAATCAAGTCGCTGTAATTGAAAACCTCGCTCAAGCTTTAGCGGTACAAGCACAGTTAAAAGCAGGACAAAGCATATTGACGCTAGATGGTTATCATGTTGGTCAAGATTGGGTGATTGGTCTGTTCTTTGATGAGTCGAGCCAAGCCGCACAGGGTGCACTCAGTCATCGCATTCGCCTTGAAGAAATTGAAACACAACTTGCACAGCTACAACCACAGTTGATTGAAGCTGAAACTGTATTGCCAAATTTAAATCAGCAATTTCTGGACCTGCAAAAACAGATCCAAACAGAGCAAGACACGCTAAAACATCAGCAAAAACAGCTACAACAGTTTGATCTGCAAATTGCTAAGCAGCAAAGTGCTTCACAAGCATTTGAGTTGCAGAAAGTTCAGCTGAATAGTCAATTGCAACAGTTAGATGAGCAACTTGAAGAAGATGCAATGCAGAAAGATGATCTTGAAATCGATATGCATTCGGTCATCCTCAAGCTTGAACAAAATCTTCCTGAGTTTAAAACCTTGCAATTCAAGTTGGATGAGCTCAATGAGCAGGTTGAAGAACAGCAACAGCAATTACAGCTTAAGCAGCAAGATTCTGAAACTACACGTCGTCTAGCTGAACAAAATAAACAGCAAATTGAATTATTAGACAAAGACCTATCCTTCTCTAAAACGCAATATCAACAAATTATTGCGCAAATGGAGCAAGCCAAGAAGTTTGTAGATCCAATTCAATTGGAATTGCCGAGTCTAGAATCGCAATATGTTGAGCAGGCACAACAAACTGAAAAACTGCAAAAAACTTGGAGTGAGTGGCAAGTTGAATTGAATAATATTCAATCCAAACAGCAACAACTTACAGAAATGCGCCATTTGCATCAGCAAAATGATGAGCAATTGCGTACAAAACTGGAAGAGCGACGTTTGGCTTGGCAATCGGCAAAATCAGATTTACAGCATTATTCCGATCAACTTAAAGAGATGAATGCTGAAGTTAAGCAAGGCGTGTTGATTGATTTACCTGTACATCAAGAAAAATTTGAGAAAGCACAGCGTCAGTTTGAAAAATTAGGCGCGGTCAATTTAGCCGCTTCAGAAGAATATGAAGAAGTTTCTAAGCGCTTTGAAGATCTAACCCATCAAATGCAAGACTTAGAAAATACGGTTGGGCAATTGAAAGATGCCATGAAGACCATTGACCAAGAAACCAAAAAATTATTTATGGGTACTTTTGATCAGGTTAATGCTGAATTAAAAGTATTATTTCCAAAAGTCTTTAATGGTGGTGAAGCTAGTTTAAGTCTTGAAGATGACTGGCAGTCTGGCGTGAAGTTGATGGCACGTCCACCCGGCAAGAAAAATAGTTCATTGGCTTTGTTATCTGGTGGTGAAAAAGCATTAACGGCATTGGCTTTGGTATTTGCTATTTTCCGTTTGAATCCTGCACCTTTCTGTGTTTTGGATGAAGTTGATGCACCTTTAGACGATGCTAACGTTGGTCGTTTTTGTAATTTAGTAAAAGAGCTTTCTGATCAAGTCCAATTCATTTACATTACACATAATAAAGTTGCAATGACGATGGCAACCGATTTGCTGGGTGTGACGATGCCTGAACCAGGCACATCAAAGCTCGTCACTGTGAATTTGGAAGAGGCAAGAGAATACGGTTTAGCCGCGGAGTCGTAGTATGGAAGTCACCACAATTATTGGAATTGTTGTTGCAGTAATCATCATTCTGGTGGGTTTAAGGATGGTGCTACGAAAGCCCAATGATGCCGCACCTTCTTTAGAGTCTGAATTGCATATCAATGAAGACTGTAAACAACCGGTAATTCCTCGTCATGTACGAGATCAATTGCGAACAGACCGTGAGTCTCAAGAGCAAGTGCGTGTTGAACCGAATTTAACTGCTTTAGACTCGGTCGAAGTTGCAGATGAAAAACAGCAAAAGATTGAGGATGTAGCAGTGGAGTCGAATGCTATTCATTCAACTGAGCTTGAGCATGCCGCAATTACACAACAAACTGAAAAGACGGAAACAGTGGCAAGCACTGAATCCGCAACAGAATCTGTAAAAGCACTTGATGTGCAGACAGAACCGACGACTCAAACTCATGATTCTGCCAAAGCCGTAGTCAGTCAGGACAAAGAGGAAGCGTTTCAATTTAATGCCAATGTTGAAACAGCTGAAATCAAAGAGTTTGATGAGGAAAGTAGTATTTTAGATGTTCATTTAAATGAGCAACAAAAATATGATGATGAAAGCGTATTGTCTACGGCTGAAACCATTATTGCGCTGAATGTTTATCCGAATCCACGTAAAGCATTGTCTGGGGATAAAACCTTAAAAATGTTGCTCAAATATGGTTTACGTTTTGGTGAACTCTCTTGCTTCCATCGTTATGAGAATCCAGAGGAAGAAAGCCATTTACTGTTTTCTGTATTACGTGTCACCGACAATGGTCCAGATGGTTTTGATTTAGAAACCTTATCGACTGAACAAGTTCAAGGTTTGGCTTTTTTCTTGGCACTTCCTCATTCAGATGTGCAAAAAGGCTTTGATACCATGGTCAGTATTGCTGGCTTAATTGCCCGTGAAATAGACGGTACGGTCTATGATGAAAACAATCTTGAATTTACCCCACAACTGAAAGAGCATTGGCGCCATAAAGCGATCGATTATCGTTCAGGACATGATGCTTAGCATAACGTCATATTTACTTTATAATTGGTATTCAGAATTTTAGGCGGAGTATTCCGCCTTTTTATGGTGAAAAAATTTATGGAAAATAATCCTGTCGTGACGCAAATGCGTCAATTGATTCAACTCATTGCAAAACATAATCACGCTTATTATGTGATGGATCAGCCGAGTATTGAAGACAGTGAATATGATCAGTTATTTCACCAACTCAAAGCCTTAGAGCAACAACACCCAGAATTGGTTCAGGCAGATAGCCCAATCAATAAAGTGGGTGGAAAACCGCTGTCTAAATTTGAAACCATTACCCATACTGTACCGATGCTGTCCTTGGGCAATGTATTTAATCAGGACGAGTTATTTGCTTTTGCCCGCCGTATCGAAGAACGATTGCCCAATCAAAAGATTCAATATGATGTCGAGCTAAAATTTGACGGATTGGCGATTTCGCTCTGGTATGAAAATGGTGTATTGACACGTGGTGTAACCCGTGGTGATGGTGAAACAGGCGAAGTGATTACGCAAAATGTAAAAACTATTCGTAATTTACCGAAAGTATTGTCTTCGGATAAAGTTGCAGTGCCACGCTTGTTGGAAGTTCGTGGTGAAGTATTGATGCCAAAAGCTGGCTTTGAACGACTCAATGCTGAAAATGAAGCGAAAGGTGAAAAGACCTTTGCCAATCCTCGAAATGCTGCGGCAGGTAGTTTACGTCAGCTTGATCCAAGTATTGCAGCATCTCGCCCTTTGGCATTCTATGCTTATGGTATTGCACAATGTGAGCCGCATCATGGCATTGAGTCGATGTCAGCGAGTCTTGAATGGTTGACTAACTTTGGCTTTGCTGTGGGTGAACGTCATTTCATTTGTGAAAGTATTCAAGAGGTACAAGAAAAATATCAGCAAATCAATCAAGAGCGCCCGAATTTAGCGGTTGAAATTGATGGCATGGTGATCAAAGTTGATGATCTTCAACAGCAACAAAAGCTGGGCTTTTTAAGTCGTGAACCGCGTTGGGCAACAGCGTACAAGTTTCCCGCAGTTGCAGCCTTAACAACGGTTGAAAATATTGATTGGCAAGTCGGACGTACCGGGACTTTAACCCCAGTAGCACGCTTGAATCCTGTGGCTGTGGGCGGTGTAACGGTTTCTAATGTGACTTTGCACAATATTGGTGAAATTCACCGTCTGGACGTTCGTATTGGCGATACGGTCAGTGTCTATCGTAGCGGTGATGTGATTCCTAAAGTTGAAAAAGTATGGTTAGAATTCCGTCCAAATGACGTGACAGAAGTACATTTACCTGAAAATTGTCCAGTATGTTCTTCTCCTGTCGTAATGCCAGAAGGTGAGGCTTTGGCACGTTGTTCGGGTGGTCTATATTGTTCTGCACAACGTATTGAGGCCATTCGTCACTTTGTTTCACGTAAAGCGATGGATATCGAGGGTCTCGGTGATCGTTGGGTAGAGTCACTGTTACATCTTGATCTGTTAAAAGATGTCGCGGATATTTACCATTTACATGAGCATCGTGAACAGTTACTGACCATTGAAAAAATGGGTGAAAAATCTGTCCAAAATTTATTGGATGCGATTGAGAACAGTAAGAAAACCACACTTGCTGCATTTATTTATGCCTTGGGTATTCGTGGTGTAGGCGAGACGACTGCACGTATGCTTGCCAACACTTTCCAGACGCTGGATGCGATTCGTCATGCTGATCTTGAAGCATTGAAGAAAACTCCAGATGTTGGTGATATTACCGCTGAGTGGATTGTTGATTTTTTCCAAGCCCCACATAACCTTGAAGTGATTGATCGTTTGCTTGCAGCTGGGATCCATTGGGATGCACCAGTTGCACCCACCCGTCAGCCTTTAAATGGTGAGAGTTGGGTGATTACAGGCACATTGGCAACCATGGGGCGTGATGATGCGACTCAAATGCTACAAGCACTTGGTGCGCGTGTCAGTGGCAGTGTGTCGAGTAAAACTAAATGTGTGGTTGCGGGTGAAAAAGCCGGTTCTAAGCTTGAAAAAGCAGAGAAACTGGGTGTCGCTGTACTGAATGAACAGGAGTTTTTAGCATTAATGGCTGAGTATGGACAGGCATAGATTCGTTTAAACTAACTCTAAAATTACTGTAAAGATACAGTTGTTGTATCTTTGCAGTTTTCAAAAATTAAAATCATCAATTCGAGATTGATGCGATAGCAAATCAACAAGTCATCATTTTTTAATAAAACTTTGAGCAGTGTATTTTAGCGATTGTATTTCGCAAGGTTGCTTGATCTATCATTAGCACGCTATATGATAATAATTCTTATTTATTAGAATTTTCCATTAAACTTAACTTTAGATGAGAAATTACAATTCTTAACAATAGTGAAAGTATATATAATAATCATTATCATTTGAAAAGTGTCTTATTATTTATATGAAAAATTTTTCTCGAACATTTCTAGTCAATTCTATTTCAATCGTGCTTTTTGGTGGGGGACTTACACAAACAATTTGGGCAAATGATGAAATTACTGCTTTGCCTACGATTAAGGTCGCTGCAGAAAAAAAACAAGAAAAACAAACATTTGCCAATGGTGCTTTGCAAAAAAATACAGATTTGGGGCCATTGGGAAATAAGAAAATTATAGATACGCCGTTTAGTATCACGTCTTATTCGGAACAATTGATTGAAAATCAACAAGCTAAAACTGTGGCTGAAGTGTTGAAAAATGATCCTGCGATTCGGATTACAACCAATCAAGGGCATTTAAACGAGAACTTTAAAATTCGCGGTTTTGATGTCAATCATGAAGATATGAACTATAACGGATTTTTTGGTGTTGCACCTTATGGACGTATTCCAACAGAGTTTTTAGAATCGGTAACCGTACTTAAAGGTCCTAATGCTTTGGTAACTGGTGTTGCACCTACAGGCAGTGTAGGGGCTGTGGTGATTGCCAATTCTAAACGAGCAGATCAAGAACTCACCCAAGTTTCTGCATCGTTTCAAGATGAAGGATATTATCAATCAGGCTTTGATGTATCTCGTCGTTTTGGTGAGAACAAAGAGTTTGGTGTGCGTGTGAATGGTGTGTATGGTCAAGGCGAGCATATTGTTGATGGAATGGATGATCGTCATATTTCAGGAGCGATTGCTGCTGATTACACCACAGATAAACTAAAGATTAATTTTGATTCTTATGCAATTCGTGACAATCGCAAAGGTGGTTCTCCTGCCATGATTGCAATGGGAGTAAAAGACTCAAAAGGGAATGGAATTAGCCAAGTGCTCGCAGCACCTAAAGGGGATTTAAATTATTTTCCGCATTTAGAAGGAAATACTAAAAGCAATTTTGTTGGATTATCGGGAGAATATAAATTTACTCCTGATATCAAAGCATTTGCTGGAATAGGTTATGTTGAGAAAGAGTACGCGGGACATTTATTTGGTACTCGTATGATTGTGACGAATTTAAATGGAAATGCAACCTCACAATATTACCGAGTGGGTTCACAGGAGCATAACACTGCTGCCAATGCAGGCTTTGAAGCAAAATTTGATACAGGTATGATCAAGCATACTTTAGGTTTACGTGCAGATTATCTGAAACGTAAATACAATCAGCATACTGGACAAGGTGCGACGCCTGTACCTTTCGAGACCAATATTTACAATCCATCCGATAATGGAAATATGCCTTTAGCGAATCCTACGATTCTACCTTTGGGTGATAATAAATATGTCAGTTATACCTTAACAGATCAGCTTTCAATGTTAGATGATAAATTACAGTTAATCGTTGGTGCACGTTACCAAGATATAGACACTAAAAATCTTCAGAAAAAGACAGCTTATAGTGATGATAAAGTTTCGCCAAGTTTAGGTGTTGTATTGAAACCGTTTGGTGAAAATCTTTCTCTTTATGCAAGTTATGTGGAAGGTTTAGTTGAAGGTTCAACTGTAGATTCAACGTTAAAAGATGTGAATGCAGGAAAGACCTTTGCACCCTTTCAAACCAAACAATATGAAGTTGGAGCGAAGTATCAGGCAGGATCTTGGTTAAATACATTTGCACTTTATCAAATTGAAAAACCAAGCACCATGGTGACTACTTTTAATCAAGCTGATGCAAATAAAAATACGCAGATTACCACAGATGATGCAGAAACGCGTTCTCGCGGTGTGGAATGGTCATTTTCAGGTGAAATCATGGATGGCTTAAATCTGCTTGGAAATATTGCCTATACAGATGCAGAGTTAACTAAAGCTGCAGTAACCAAAGGTGTATCAAATGAAGGAAATACGGTTTTTGGTGTACCTGAGTGGACAGCATCTTTAGGGCTAGATTATGCAATTCCGATGCTTGAAGGGTTCAATGTCAATGCTCGTGCAAATTATGTTGGTAATCAATATATGAATGATGCCAATACACTTGAATTACCTGATTATACTATTGTTGATCTAGGCGCTCGTTATAAAACAAAATTAGGTGGGGTAAATACTACATTCTTATTCAATGTGGATAATGTCGCCAATAAAAAATATTGGGAAGGGATGTTTAACCAAAACTATGCAGTGGTGGGGGGAGCCCGTACTTATAAAGCTGGTGTAACTTTTGATTTTTAAGCCTTAGCTGATATTGAACGCTATAAGCCAAAAAGCCTTTTTCATGATTGAAAAAGGCTTTTTTGATTTAAAAATCAGTTGAGCTGTTATTAAATATATTTCTTCACCACACCGTCATCAAGGAGCTGCTGGAAATGCTCGACTAAACTGGTTTCAATATTACGATAACTCATCCCCAGTTCCTGTTTGCTTTTATCAGCATTAAAAAAGATAGGGTAGCCCATATTCTTTTCAATAAAATCACGCGAATAGCCAAATGCAGGTCCAATAAATTTAAATGCTTTTTTCGGAACTTGGTTGCGTGGAAAAGGAAATTTTTGTCCAAAATTTTGACGTAAAATTTTACCCATTTCCAAAAGGCTGAGTGAGCCACCACTAATAATGTAACGCCCAGCTGCATTTTCCTTGAATGCTGCCAAAATATGCGCATCAGCAACATCACGAACATCCACAATACCATTCCACATCGGTGGGACACCGAGTAAGGTCATGCCGTTGGCAAATTGCTCTAAGACTTCTACACTCCCTGACTGTGTATTTGCGGTTAGTGATGGGCCAAGTACCAGTGCAGGGTTGACACAGATCAGCGTCCAACGATTTTGTGCTTCTGCCATTTCCCATGCTTTACGCTCTGCCATAACTTTTGAATAAGGGTACGGTTGGTGCGTGGTTGAGCTGGTGGTATTCCAGTGAGATTCATCAAACTGATTATGCTGCGTTTTTAAAATATCAATTGCATCGCCATAAGTAGACGCGATACTTGAAGTCACAATGACTCGTTTGACAGAATCTGTTTTATTGACACTATTTAAGACATTTTCCGTGCCTAAAATTGCAGGTTCAATAATATCTTTAACGGCATCTTTATAATTGGTCACAACAAATGGTGAAGCCATATGCAACACAACTTCACAGCCTTGCATAGCTTCATCAAAAGAACCATTTTCTAAAAGGTTAGCTTTAAATAGTTTTAGTGTGCCAGAGCTGGCTTGTGCGATTTTCTCTAAATGTGCAAAGCTTTGTTTCTTATTAAGATCACGTACAGTGGCATGAACGGTATAACCTTGCTCAAGTAATTTTTGAATGACCCAACTGGCAATATAGCCTGTTGCACCTGTAACTAGAATAGGTGCTGATGTGTTTCCCTGAGACATTATTTTTTTCCTGCTAATTGTTAATATTCAATATCATAAATATTAAAGTTAAAATTGTCTTGAAATATTAGCATTAAAAAAAGCCAATAAGATAAGTATGGGTTCTGTCATTGAAAATGAACAGAAAATGGAATAATGAGGGTGAATAAGAAGCATTTTTAATGGTTACAAAATAAATCATTTTGAAATTTGATGAAAAATCACCAATAAACCATCAATGAAATTTTGTAAGCGGTTATTTTTTATATGAAAAAATACTTATTCAAATTGCAAATGCGTATGTTTATCATTTTAATTTTATAAAAATCATAAACTTACACATTTTGTCTTTTGCAAAACTTGCAAAATTTGTCCATACTATTGCAAAAGAATGTGGAGTAATTGAAATGCGTGGCAATCCAGAAGTCATAGACTATCTAAATATGTTGATCGGTGGCGAACTGGCTGCTCGTGATCAGTATCTTATTCATTCACGTATGTATGAAGATTGGGGCTTAAGCAAAATTTATGAACGTATTGATCATGAAATGCAAGAAGAAGCTTCACATGCAGACGCTTTAATTCGCCGTGTACTTTTCCTTGAAGGTACGCCGAACATGAAGCGTGACGATATTGTCACAGGTGAAGATGTTGTAACCTGTTTAAAAGCCGATTTGGCATTGGAATATCATGTACGTGAAAAATTGGCGCAAGGCGTAAAGTTATGTGAAGAAAAAGGCGATTACGTGACCCGTGATATGCTGCGTCAACAAATGAACGATACTGAAGAAGATCATACTTACTGGCTTGAAAAACAATTAGGTTTGATCGAGTTAATTGGTTTACAGAATTATATTCAATCTCAAATGTAAGACACACTAAGCGTCTTGCTTAAGGTGAGACGTTTTAGATTAAAAAAGCCTTTAGATATTCATCTAAAGGCTTTTTTAATGCTTCAGTGGTTATTTCTTTGAAAACTTCTGAATATCTGCTAAAACTTGATCGGCATGTGTTTGGGTATTTACACTGCTATAGTGATAGACAATTGTTCCTTGTGGATCAATCAAAAAAGTTTCTCGTTTTGCTATTTTGGCAATGCCCAAGTTTCGGATGATTCCAAATTGGTCTGCGAGTTGATGATTGCTATCGGCAAGAATTGGAAAATTTAGTCCCAGCTTTTCGGAGAACTTTTGATGAGATTTCACATCATCCAAACTTACACCGAGCACCACCGCATTATTTTTTATAAATTGTGGGTAGAGTGATTTAAATTGATTGGCCTCTTGTGTACAGCCTGGTGAATCATCTTTTGGGTAAAAGTAGAGAACAACCCATTTACTTTTATATTGACTCAGTTCGTGCCATTTTGAATTTTGATCTTGTAGTTTAAAACTTGGTGCAGGTTTACCTACCCATTGCTTTTGGTTGGAATCCAGTTTGGAGAGAATAGAGCTTTCCGCATGGCTGGCCGTGTTCAATATGCATAAAGCTGAAACGGAAAGTAAGCTAATACTGAACAGTCGTGATAGTTTCATGACAAACACTTTCCTAAATTGATCCTGATTTGATCTTAGCAAATTTTAAGGTTTAGGCGGAATGTAAAATGTTTGCAATTGTTCACATGCCATTTATGATGAAAGACCGTTTAAAATAAATAGAACCTAACGTTATGGATGTCGGTGCAGTATTGATTCAACTAAAAGTAGCCATGATGGACGATGTTGTTGCATGGCAAAATCAATTGAATAGGCGTAAGCATGAGGCAATTGAAACACTTCAGGCTGAAGGTGTGCATGTTGAATCATGGTTCCATGTGGAACTGGATGGACTAGATTATTTGATTGCTTATACACGGGCAGATGATATTGCAAAAGCACATGAAATTTCGAGAAAAAGTCAGTTTGCAATTGATCAAGTACATCAGGAATTTAAACGCACTTGGCAAAAAGTGATTCCAGCCAGCTTATTGGTCGATTTACACCATCAGAAATAGTTAGAAGTCCGATTGTCGTTCAATTTTAAGCATGATCTAATAAAACATCGTTATTGTTTTATAGTGGCTTAAATTGAATCAACGTATTTTGCTGATCACAGGTTGGGGCGGTGGAACCAAACTACTCAATGCTTTACAACAGGCTTTACAACAACAAGGCCATGAAGTTGTATTGATCAATATCTTTAATGCGCTGGATCAAAGTGTTTTACAACAGCAGGTGGAGCAAGCCAAAGATTTTGATGTGATTTGTGGTTGGTCTTTAGGTGGGCAATTGGCAAGCTTGCTGGTCGAGCAAATTAAACAGCAATACCAACAACAAAAAGTCTTGATTACACTGGCTTCAAACCCTTGTTTTGTGGCAAATGCTGAGTGGCAAACGGCAATGAGCCAAACAACCTTTCACAACTTTAAACAGTCCTTTGAACATGATGCGATTGCGACATTAAAGAAATTTGGTTTTATGGTTTGTCAGGGCACCGCAACCACGCGAGAAGATTTTGTACATTTGCAAAGTTTGATTCAGCCGCAAAATTTAGAATTATTAAAACAGGGGTTGGCCTGTCTTGAGCAATTAAATAATGTCGCGATCTTAAATAACTATGCTGGCAAACAGTATCATATATTTGCTCAACAGGATTTCTTAGTTAGTGACAAAGTCTATGAGAAATTTAAAAATTTCACAGCAAAGTTTTTAGATGTCGAGCTGGTAAATGGTTCACATGGCGTTCCAGTTTTTGATTTTTTAAGTCTAAGTGACAAAATCTGCCAATATTTACAAAAAATAGAATAAATCTATGGATCAGTGGTGAATCTCGCAATTTATTTTTATTGCGCGCAGGTTTAACATCGCTAAACTGTTTTTTGCTGTAATTGTAATGCACATGGAGTAAACGGATGACCGATTTAAATAATGGGTTTGATGATGTCGATCTTGAACAATCAAAGTTAGATGATCTGGACTTTGATCGGCAACATATTTGGCATCCATATACTTCTATGACCAATCCCTTACCGACCTTTAAGGTTAAAAAAGCCTATGGTGCAACCATTGAACTTGAAGATGGGCGCCAATTGATAGATGGGATGTCTTCGTGGTGGTGTGCGATTCATGGTTATAATCATCCTGAGTTGAATCAAGCGGTGACAGATCAGTTAAAGGATATGTCACATATCATGTTTGGTGGATTTACCCATGATCCAGCGATCCAGCTTGGAAAATTACTGGTTCAACTTAGCCCACCTAATTTAGATAAGGTGTTCTTTGCAGATTCTGGTTCTGTCGCTGTAGAAGTGGCGTTGAAGATGGCTGTACAGTTTTGGTCTTCACAGGGCTATACAGAGAAAACTAATTTTGTTACCCCACGATCTGGCTATCATGGCGATACTTGGAATGCGATGTCTGTTTGTGACCCTGTAACGGGCATGCATCAAATTTTTGGTTCAAGTTTGCCCAATCGCTTATTTGTTCCAGCCCCTCAAGTCGGATTTTATGAGCAATGGGATCAAAGTGACATTGCTGAACTTGAGAAAACTTTGGCTGAACAGCATGCAACGATTGCAGGTTTAATTCTTGAGCCAATTGTACAAGGTGCGGGAGGGATGCGTTTTTACCATCCTGAATATTTGCGTCAAGCCAAATTGCTTTGCGAAAAATACAATGTTTTGCTGATTTTTGATGAAATCGCTACGGGTTTTGGGCGTACAGGAAAACTATTTGCATGGGAGCATGCACAAGTTGAACCTGACATTATGTGTATCGGTAAAGGTTTAACGGGTGGCTATATGACGCTTTCTGCGACATTAACCACCAAGCATATTGCTGAAACGATAAGTCAGGGCGAAGCGGGTGTGTTTATGCACGGCCCAACCTTTATGGCAAATCCCTTGGCATGTGCAGTTGCTGTCAAAAGTACACAATTATTAATTTCTCAAGATTGGCAGAGCAATATTCAACGAATTGAAGCTCAGCTTAGAGATGCCTTACAGCCCTTACAGTCCCTTAATCATGTTGATGATGTGCGAGTTCTTGGTGCGATTGGTGTGGTTGAATTGACTATGAATGTCGATATGAAAACCTTACAACAGGAATTTGTACGTCGTGGTATCTGGATACGACCATTTGGTAAATTGGTCTATGTCATGCCTCCATATGTCATCACAGCACAAGAATTAAAAACTTTGCTGGAACAATTGGTCGAGGTGGTCAAAGGTATGGAGCAAAGCACATGAGCTTGATCAATACGCACCTTGAGCATTTTTCACAGCAGCTTGATGTGCTTAAACAGCAAGGCAATTTACGCCAATTTCGTTCGAATGTTCAGCAAGGTCGTTATATTCGCCTTGATCAGCATCAAATGCTCAATTTGGCTTCAAATGATTATCTAGGATTGGCATCTGATCTCACATTACGTGAACAGTTTTTTGATGAAACACCAAATGATCAACGACGAATGAGTTCTTCGTCTTCACGTTTGTTGACTGGACATTTTCCAGAATATGAACTGCTTGAAAATAGTTTAACTCAGGCTTTTCATGGTCGGGCGGCATTGTTATTTAACAGCGGCTATCATATGAATATTGGTATTTTACCTGCACTTGCAGACAGTAAAACGCTGATTCTGGCAGATAAATTGATTCATGCCAGTATGATTGATGGGATTCGTTTATCTTCTGCCAAATATGTGCGTTATCGTCATAATGATTTAAATCATTTGACTCAGCTTTTACAAAAATATCATGCGGATGAGGCTTTCGAGCGCATTATTGTCGTGACTGAGTCGATTTTTAGTATGGATGGTGATGAAACTGACTTAGCTGCATTGGTGAGTATTAAGCAACAGTTTTGCAAAGTCATGCTCTATGTAGATGAGGCACATGCAATTGGAGTACGTGGTGAGCAGGGCTTAGGTTGTGCTGAACAATATGCGGTGATTGATGATATTGATCTACTCGTGGGGACTTTTGGAAAGGCAATCGCTTCAGTTGGCGGTTATTTAATTTGTCATGCTGTGATTCGAGATTATTTGATTAATGCTATGCGCTCTTTGATTTTCAGTACAGCACAACCGCCAATATGTATGGCATGGACAAACTTTATTTTTCAGAAAGTTTTAGGCTTAAATCAGCGCCGTCAATATTTGCAGTCTACAAGTCAGTATCTACAACAGGCTGTTCAAAGCAAAGGTTTTGAGTGCCCATCAACATCACATATTGTTCCGGTCATTGTAGGTGACTCGATTAAAACGGTTGAAAAGGCCAAAGCATTACAAGATGTGGGATTTTATATTATGCCTGTACGTCCCCCGACTGTGCCGCAACACAGCTCACGGTTACGTATCTGTTTAACTGCTCAAATCACCCATGCTGATCTAGATCAGCTAACTCCGTTGTTGTGAGTTGAATGTGAAACATCCAGAAATTGATAAATCACAGGTTGCCTTGCGTTTTGCTCAGGCAGGGCAGAGCTATACTGAACATGCGGTCGTACAAAAAAATATTGCACAACAACTGTTTAATTTAATAAGTGAATATTGCCCAGCACACTATGAAAATGTGTTTGAAATCGGTTGTGGTTCTGGAAACTTAACTGAGCTTTTACTGCAAAATTTGCAAATTAAACATTTGATTTTAAATGATCTATACCCCGAAGTTCAGCAGCATTTCCCTGCGGATAAACCGATTGAATATCGGATTGGCGATATAGAACAGCTTGAATTTCCAAAACATTTAGACTTAATTAGCTCAAGTTCCGTTTTACAATGGATGAGTGATTTAAATGGTGTTTTTCAACAGGCCTTTCATCATTTAAATCCTAATGCGTATTTTTGTTTTTCAACTTTTGGACAGCATAATTTACAGGAAATTAAAAGCTTAACAGGGCAAGGTCTGAATTACCTATCCCTTGACGATCTGCAACAACAATTAAAGCGAAATGGTTTTGAAATTCTACATATTTCAGAGCAAATTGAGCATCTCAATTTTTCTCATCCCAAATATATTTTGCAGCATTTAAAAGCCACAGGAGTGACTGCGACAGCATCTGGCTTTAGATGGACAAAGCAGAGTCTCGCCGATTTTTATCATCACTATCAACAGTTTTCACAGGCTGATCAGTCAGGAAATATACGCTACTCACTGACTTATCATCCTATTTATTGTATTTTGCGGAGAATGTCATGACTGGATCAGTTTACTTTATCAGTGGAATAGATACTGGAATTGGCAAAACCTATACCACCGGATATTTAGCCAAATTATGGAATGAGCAGGGTCAAAAAACCATTACGCAGAAATTAATCCAAACGGGTAATACCGATATTTCAGAAGATATCGAACAACATCGTGAGATTATGGGAATGGGCTGGTTTCCAGAGGATGAAACCAAGCTCACCATGCCTGAAATCTTTAGCTATCCTGCATCGCCTCATTTAGCCAGCAAAATTGATGGGCGTGAGATTGATTTTGAAAAAATTGCAGATGCTACTCAACGACTTTCTGAAACGTATGATGTTGTTTTGTTAGAGGGTGCAGGTGGATTGATGGTACCCCTAACCACCAGCTTACTTTCAATTGATTATGTGGCCCAGAAAAAGCTTCCTGTGATTTTAGTCAGCTCAGGCCGATTGGGCAGTATTAATCATACGATTTTAAGTTTAGAGGCTTTAAAAAGTCGTGGGCTTGAGCTTTATGCACTTGCTTATAATTTAAATGATGAATCTCAGGATGAACTGATTTCAAAAGATACCGCAGAATTTTTAAAGCATTATTTGGTGAAACATTTTCCGAACAGTGCATGGATTGATATTCCAGTAATCTGTTAGTTTGTTCATCGAATTGAGTGCTGAAACAGCTGATTCATAGTGTTCCGAGCCTGCTGTTTTCTTGTCGCTTTTCAAAAATCTGAATGCTTTAAATAAGCGACGTGTATAAAAGGTAATCCTGATGAGTTTTAAAATTCGAATTGAGTTATTTAAAGAGCTTGAAATAACTTCTCTTGATTTTGAAAGTAATGCAGCAACGCAAATTTTAAGTCGTTTTGATCAGATTGATTGGATGCAACAAGTCGTCTGGGGATACATGGAGGAGCACCACGGTGATTTTCCTTTTTTTCAAATTGAGCATATCCAAACTGGGCGTAAGTTCGGCGGACTATTTGTGGTTTATAGTCGCAATCAATATAACTTTAATGCACATGCTGAACTCTATCAAAAACAACAAAAATCGCATTTTTTTGGTTTGTTTAAATCTGAAGAGATGCCCAGTTTTGATAACGATGACCTTCCTTTTGCGGTATTTCGGGATTGTTTGGAAAATTTTTTACGTGGCAATGATTCGGAAATCGAGCGTTTAATGAAAACAGTCTATCCAGGTTATACCAGCACAGGTTTTTTTGATCATTGATCGTTAGTGGCTAAATGCAGAATCTAAATTTAAAGTCATTTTTTTTAAATGGCTTTAAATTTTATTGTGACTTAATAATAAAAGCATTCTTCTGATTTGAACTATGTAACTCTGCATCGTTACATAAACAATAAAGTTATAACAAATTAATCTTTTTTTAACATGAAAAGTCATTTATATTTCATATCAGTAGCGTAATTTATGTCCAATAAGCGCTGTGAAATAAAATAAACCGAAAATAATGAAGAGGTGAACCATGTCAGGATGGTATGAAATTAGTCAAGCTAAAGATGGTCAATATCGCTTTGTATTAAAAGCAGGAAATGGGGAAATTATTCTCACCAGTGAGCTCTATAAAGCAAAAGCTTCTGCACAAAATGGTATTGCATCTGTGCAAAAAAATAGCCCAGATGATGCACGTTATGATCGCCTAGAAGCGAAAAATGGTAAACCTTATTTCAACTTAAAAGCAGCAAATCATCAAATTATCGGAACAAGTCAATTCTATTCAGGCGATGCTGCTCGAGATAATGGAATTGAGTCGGTGAAGAAAAATGGCCCTTCAGAGAAAATAAAAGATTTAACAGAACCAACCTAAATCCGCAATAAATGATCCACATCAATCAGTAAAAGCATGTCATTGCAATGACATGCTTTTTTTGAATCTAAAAAACAAATGATAAAAAATAAGTGTCTATTTATGGTAATAAAATTCTAATATTTGAATGGTT
>NZ_WJYH01000052.1:0-29955 GCF_009668065.1 Acinetobacter sp. RIT698 | reverse complement strand
AATATTATTACTGTGATTTTAATCACGTGAAATGATTAAAATTACTTAAGTATTTTTTACATGAAAAAAAGCGATCATTTCGATCGCTTTTTATAATTTTTGATTATCAGACTAAATTAAGCAAAAAGCTTCGTCGCTGCTTCAAAAAGAATATACAAAACCACAAGTGCCACCACAGGTTCTGCAATTTTAGCCCAAGTAGGATTTGCCGTTTCGGTTACTACGACTTCTTGGTGATCTGTATGAAGATCTGCTTTTTGAACATTGACCATTTGATTAAACTCCTTCATCGCTTCATCTAATGATATCTCTTCTTCAGGCACAGGTTGAGAGCCAATCAGTTCGGTTAGTTCGTTTGTTGACCAAACCCAATCCTTCGCCTGACCTGAGAGGTGCTCAATTTGCCCAATCACCAATTCTCGAAGCCCTCGCTTACCTAAACTTCCTGCTGTTTCAAGTTGCTTTAATTCAGCAAGCTGTAGTTCAAGAATTTCCGTTGTTGCTGGTTCAAGTATAGATTTATCTAAACTGGATTTATTCTGAGTAGAGGTGGTGAGGTGTCGAGAAATTTCTTGGCTGTATAACTGATCTTGCGAAAGAATTTCTTGATACAACGCATCATCATCTTTACGCCATAGCGTAATGAGTTTACCCAACGTTAAAGCATTGAGTTCTTCAATATGTGCTATACGTTGAGCAGGCTCTAATTGAGATAATAGCTGAGGCTTTTGAATCTTTATCTGCTCAGCAAAGTATTGTACGAGATCAAAAGCCATTCAGTTCTCCTTGTTCTATTCTAAAATTCTTAAACTTGGTTTTTTCTTTGGTGCCTCAGTTTTAGTTTCTACTTCTTCACTAGTATTTGATTCTAAAACATCTTCATCTATTTGCACATTGGCATATTCATCAGGATCAAAGAATAATCCTTGTCCATTTTCGCGTGCATACAAGCCTAATACTGCATTTATAGGCACATAGATATCTTTAGATGCACCACTAAATCGAGCAGAGAAGGTAATTGCTTCATTGGTCATATTTAACATATGCACAGAATGTGGTGCGATGTTCAATACAATTTGCTCATCTTGTACAAATTGTTGTGGTACATCGGTATAGGGTTTGGTTGCGTCAACAAGTAAGTATGGCGTTAAATTGTTGTCGCAAATCCATTCATATATTGCGCGTGCAAGGTATGGTCGAGTTGGGGTTAAGTTCAATTCTTGTTCAGACATTAAAAAATACTCTATTGATTTGCGATCTAGAATTTTGCCAAAAATTCACTATATCTGTTTTTCTCTTTAAAAGTCATCGACTTTAAAAAAGCAGGGCGGCTAAAAATCCGTTGGCAATATAATAAAATTGGACGAGATTGCTGTTTCGGTAATTCAATTCCCATATGTTTTAACCGTATGAAAATTGGCGCTAACATGCAATCTAAAATTGTAAAGTTTTCAGACATAAAATAAGGATAATGTTGAAAAAGTGGGGTCAGGGATACCAAAGTATCTTTTAATTGTTTTTGTGCATTCTTTTTTGCAGCTTCATTAAGTGTGTCTGGGTGGCGTAGCATAATGTCTGCAAGTTTAAGCCAATCTTGTTCAAAGCGCCAAATATACTGTCTTTGCTCTGCGCGTGGTGCTGGGGCATCCGCATAGAGTTTATTTTGTCGATAACGGTCATCTAAGTATTCAGAAATAATACTGGTATTAAACAGCTTTAAATCATTTTCAATCAGCATAGGTAGTTGATTATATGGATTTAAACTGGCTAAATCTTCATCATCTTCTTCGACAATGATTAAGGTGTGTTTAATTTGTTTTTCTGCAAGAAGAAATCTAATCCAATGTGAACGAAAGTCATCCTCGTGGCTATACAACGTAATCCCTTGTTGAGGTGCATTTTCGACAGGCATATTCCAAAAACTAAGTGAAGTGAATAGAGTAGAATACTAAAAATAGACAATAAAATCATCTTAACTTTAATAAGCTTATGGTGGGTATTGCTATCAAGTAGATAGAAAACAAGGATAAACCTATGAATTTAATAAATAAGCACAGTAAATTAGCTTTGGCATTGCTGTTGATGATGAGTATTTCAAATACATATGCAAAGAAGCAATCTGTAGATGCTCAAGTACAAGAGGCTTCTGCTGAAGCAATCGAAGCCGCTGGAGCGGAAGTGGCTGGAGCAGGGGCCTTATGTAGTGCAGATGAGGCCTGTGATGTTGCGTCTGCTGCTTCTGAAGATGAAATGTATGGTGGGATCAAACAAGAATATGTCGTAAAAGGTTGTAAGGTGACGATCTATAATGATGGACCTGTGAAAATGGTTAATGTAAAGACTGATAAGCCATGTAATGCACCGCTTCCGAAAGATCATAAGTTTTCTAAGGAAACTCGAACTTATCAGGAAAATGGTTGTACGATTACAGAATCAAAAGCTGCCGATGGGATTACTGACGCTGTCATGGACTGTTCTAAACGAGATAAAACAAAGTAACTTCAAATAGTTACCCCATAAAAAAACCTCGGCAAATGCCGAGGTTTTTTTGTCCGATTCGGTAAACGAATTAACGTTTAGAGAATTGAGGACGTTTACGAGCTTTACGTAAACCAAGTTTCTTACGTTCAACTTCACGAGCATCACGAGTAACGAAACCAGCTTGACGAAGAGCAGGTTTTAAAGTCTCATCAGAAGCGATCAATGCACGAGTAATACCGTGACGGATAGCGCCTGCTTGACCACCGATACCACCACCAGCAACAGTGATGTAAAGGTCAAATTTTTCAGTAACTTCTAAAAGCTCAAGTGGTTGACGAACAACCATACGAGCAGTTTCACGACCGAAATACTGTTCAAGAGTGCGGTTGTTGATTACGAGTTTACCAGTACCAGCTGATAGGAAAACACGTGCAGTTGCGGTCTTACGGCGACCTGTACCATAGTTAGTAGCCATGTGCTGTATCCCTTAGATGTCCAAAACTTGTGGCTGTTGAGCAGTATGAGGATGCTCAGTACCAGCGTACACTTTCATTTTCTTGATCATCGCGTAACCAAGAGGACCTTTTGGCAACATGCCTTTTACAGCACGTTCGAAGATTTCTTCTGGTTTGTGAGCAACTAATTTTTCGAAATTAGTTTCACGAATACCACCAGGGAAACCAGTGTGGCGATAGTATTTCTTATCAAGTGATTTTTTACCAGTCACTTGTACTTGTTCAGCATTGATCACAACGATGTAGTCACCAGTGTCAACGTGAGGCGTATAAGAAGTTTTGTGTTTACCGCGTAAACGACGAGCGATTTCAGTCGCAAGGCGACCTAAAGTTTTGCCAGAAGCATCAACAACATACCAGTCGTGTTGAACTTCAGCTGGCTTAGCGCTGAGAGTTTTCATTAAACCACTACCTATTATAGTTGGTTTGGACTATGGAATCTGTCCAAACAAAAAGGAGTGCGAATTCTATCTGAAAAGAGTTAGAGTCGCAATTGAAATATTGAATTTCAAGCGCATCATTATATTGATAAACGTACCCAAAAGCAAAGCTTAGTTTGGATAAAATGTTGTAAGGTTTTCTGATTTATATTGGAATTGTGACGGGATTCATGAATAATTAAGGTGATATAGAGAAAATAAGTCAGGCAAAAATGAAAATAATAAATTCAATAAAATTCGTTCTACTGCTATTGGGTATAGGTAACTTAAACCTGAGTTTTGCTCAAGCGGATTTGCTGGATCAGCAAGCCCAGTTCAATCAAATGAATTCAAAGAACATATTAGAAAATGAAAAAACATGGGAAAATGAAAAAATAAAACAAGTAGGAAAAACCGAAGAAGAAAAAGCAGCAAGAAAACAACAGCGAGGAGAATTAGATACGATCTTGGATGCGAAATGGATGACTGTCGATTTTAGTGAAGAAATTCAAACCGCATATCCTTGCCAAGCGATTGGATTACTCATTCAAACGCAACACATCCCTATTGGTGAAGAAGTCGATGCTGTCGTGCAATGGGAGGATGACGATGATAAAAGCCGAAGTGGCGAATATACAGTCTATGGGAAAGTTGAACCAAACCATCGAGTCAGAATAATCTTTGATCAACATATTGATCCAGCCAAGTGTGGGAAAGACGTTGAATCGATGTTTGATTTCACTAAAGTTGATCAAGAGCAAGCTCAACCAGAAACTCGGCCAGCGTCTAAAAGTCAGCTCTAAGCATTCTGTTTACGATGTGATATTCAATCCGTTAATTTTTATAGAATGAATTGCTAAAAGAATAGTCATCGAATAGATAACTTTTGACTTAGATTACAATGATGGAAATATGTAGGGAGGTATAGTTTTGCAAAGGATATTTCTTTTAGACTTTAAACTTAAGCTGTAATCGACCTAACTTTATTGCTGATTTACAGCATAAGTGATGTATTTTTATATATATTTTTCATTATAAATTTCAGCTATCTAAAACTGAAATAGAAAAAATGTTTACAATTGAGTCGCATAGTTCTCTCGAGAAATTGTTTTTGGTTAATTTTTTACATGTTTCCGTTATATTCGATATAAAAATGAACTTGAATTGGAAATGATAATTTAGAACCGATGTATACTGTCTCTGCAAGGTCTGTTAAAAGAGTTCTAGATGCTTCCTTTATATATAACCAGTGGTGAGCCTGCTGGCATTGGCCCAGATATTTGTTTAGATTTGGCAGATCGTATCGATGATCGTCCAGTTGTTGTATTGGCTGATATCAACATGTTGAGGGATCGTGCCAAAATTTTAAACAAAAGCATTCAGCTTATTGAGTATCAAGGGCAGAAGGAGTGTTTGGCTCAAGGTCAGCTCTATGTGGAACATGTTCCTTTAGCTGTAGATGTTGTCTTAGGTGAGTTAAACCCACAAAACTCTGCATATGTGATCGAACAATTACGCCGAACTGCATACTATGCTATGCAAGGCCTCAGTGTTGGAGTGGCAACTGGACCTGTACAAAAGTCAATCATCAATGATGCAGGGATCCACTTCAGCGGCCATACAGAGTATTACCAAGAGTTTGCCGGCGTGGAACGTGTGGTCATGATGCTTGCAACAAAAACCTTAAGAGTCGCTTTAGTGACCACGCATTTACCATTGCGGGATGTTGCAGATGCCATTACCAAACAGCGTCTCCATCAGGTAATTGATATTCTTATTCATGATTTAAAAACAAAATTTAAAATTAATCATCCGCGTATTTTAGTGTGTGGTTTAAACCCGCATGCTGGAGAGGGTGGCTACTTAGGTCATGAAGAAATTGATACGATCAATCCAGTGCTTGAAAGTTATCGAGTCCAAGGCATAGACATGAGTTTAAGTATGCCTGCTGATACCTTATTTACTGTGGATCATTTAAAAGATACTGATGCTGTTTTGGCGATGTATCACGATCAAGGTTTACCTGTGTTAAAATCGCAGGGATTTGGTGAAGCCATCAATATTACTTTAGGGTTACCTTTTATTCGTACCTCAGTTGATCATGGTACTGCGCTCTCCCTTGCAGGTACAGGCCTTGCAAAAAGTTCAAGTTTGCATGTCGCTGTCGATTTAGCGCTTGATCTCGCTCGCTCGAATTAACTTTATTGAATAATAATTTTTAAATTTTACATCGATGGAAAGTTAGTAATGTCAATCATTAAGCATAAGAACAACCATATAAAACCACAATCCATGAAGCGTTGCATAAAAAATAGCATAGCGGCTGTATTGATCGCCGCTATGCTATCTGCTTGCTCGAACCTTGCAATGGATCACAGTGTTTGTGATTTAAGGGTTTTATCACTGCAAATTCCAAGACAGTCACAAGATGTTGTGCAATATGCTGGTTCACTCACTGTAGATAATTTAAAGAACAGCCAAGAAAAATTTAATCAAGCATTGGCAATGGTGCATAAAAAATATGCGAATCATAGTGGCATGGATAAAATGCTTAAAGACGGAGAAGCAATCAATGCTAATATTGATCTTCTGGTAAAGCATCGAGATAAACTAATGGCTTTACAAGACTTCAGTATTTTTGTTCAAGAAATTATACCTGGTATTCAAGCTGAATATAATTTAGTGGTAGATCGAATGGTCCGCTTAAATTATCCTTCAACTCAAGCTATCATTGCAAAAAATCAAGTTTTTTTGGGTGAGCGTGTATTACGTTCAATGCAAAAAATATCCAGAGGTGATGAAGATTCAGCAATCAATATGGAAGATTTTCTGGCTGATCTTGAGGTATTGAATATCTACCTTGAAGCACAACTTAAAGGAAATACTGAACTGGGTATAGATCGTGTTAAAGATGCAGAGATGCGTGAGGGCTTAGAGTCAATTCAAGAAGATGTTAAGAAAATCTCAGAGTCTGAGGTTATGAATCTTCTTAGAAAACCAGAGAATCTCGCTTTAGCATATAAAGCAGCGAGTGAAAATGTGACTAAATCTGATGAAATCTTTAATGGCCTAAGCAAGTTAGAGTCGAATACGCAATAGTGGTCATCAATCAATGTGGAGAATTTTATGTATCAAATTAATGCCCTAAACCCTAAAGATGAAGGGCATCATACGCGTAAGCGT
The DNA here is from genome assembly GCF_009668065.1 of Acinetobacter sp. RIT698. Lineage (NCBI taxonomy): Bacteria > Pseudomonadati > Pseudomonadota > Gammaproteobacteria > Moraxellales > Moraxellaceae > Acinetobacter > Acinetobacter sp. RIT698. The sequence goes on along the minus strand of NZ_WJYH01000052.1, from coordinate 23,357 downwards.
TTTGGACAAAACTTCTTACATGACCAACGTGTGATTGCCAAAATTGTTCGTTCTGTTGCCCCACGATCAGGGGAAAATATTGTTGAAATTGGACCGGGTTTAGCCGCTTTAACTTCACCTTTAAATGGTGAATGTGACGCTTTGACTGTGCTAGAACTGGATCGTGACTTGGCAGCAGGCTTGCCGGGTCGAGTACCACATCCTGAACGCCTCACCATCATTGAAACTGATGCGTTAAAATATGATTTTACTGAATTATTTCAGGAAGGTCGTCCTTTACGTGTGGTCGGAAACCTACCTTATAATATTTCAACGCCTTTGCTTTTCCATCTTTTGGAATTTGGTGACAAAGTCAAAGACATGCATTTTATGTTGCAAAAAGAAGTGGTTGATCGTATTACCGCGTCTCCAAACACCAAAGAATATGGGCGTTTGTCGGTGATGATTCAATACTTTTGTAAACCTACTTTCTTGTTTGAAGTACCACCGGGATCATTCAATCCACCACCAAAAGTAACATCTGCGGTATTTCGTTTAGAGCCTTATGCGACTAAACCAATTGTTGCTAAAAGTGAAAAAGCCTTGGCTCGTTTGGTATCGCATGTGTTTACACAACGCCGAAAAACGCTACGTAATAGCTTAAAAGGCATGTTGGTAGAAGACGGTTTTGAAAATGCTGGTGTAGATCCAATGGCACGTCCAGAAACCTTAACATTGGCTCAGTTTGTTGCATTATCTGACCAAATGGTGGCTTAAATGGCACTGAAAAAAGTCAGATATAATTATGTGATTGGCGATGTACAAGGGTGTTTTGAAGCACTGAAAGCACTACTCAAAGAAATCCAGTTCGATGCTGATCATGATTTTATTTGGTTTGCGGGCGATTTAATCGCCCGTGGTGAAAACTCAGTGGGTGCATTACGCTTTATCAAAAAATTATGCGAACAAGGCAATGCTGCGACAGTCCTTGGCAATCATGATTTAAATCTGCTGGCGGTTGCACGTGGGATCAAAAAACTCAAAGAAAAAGACCATATTGATGATGTCATTCATGCTTTAGAAAGTGATGAATTGGTTGATTGGTTGCGTAAACAGCCTTTGTGTTTATTTCCCAATGAAAAGACGATTTTGACCCATGCGGGTATCCCGAATATTTGGGATGCGGAAAAGACTGCCGCGTTGGCCAAAGAAGTGCAAGCAGTCTTAGCGCATGATGACTTTGCTGTGCTCGATTCATTTCTAAAAGAGATGTATGGCACTGAACCAGATTTATGGGGTGATGATTTACAAGGTCATGCTCGCTTACGTTGTATTACCAATTATCTAACCCGTATGCGCCTGACAGATGCACAAGGTCGTTTAGAGTTTAGTTTTAAAGATGCTTTAGATGAGCCGATGCCAGCAGGTTTTCAGCCATGGTTTAAATTTGAATCACAGACAGCAAAAACTCATCAAATCGTTTTTGGACATTGGGCAGCGTTGCAAGGTGAGCGTATCAATGCGCAAATCCAAAATGTCGATGGTGGCTGTGTCTGGGGGCATCAACTGCTGGCTTATCGACTAGAGGATCAAAAACTTTTTAGTGTCGATAATCCTGTTTTTTGATATGAATAAAGCCACAAGATGTGGCTTTTATTTTGGATAATTTCACGAGATTCAAGCATAGTGTTAATGTGCCATTTTCAATGATTTTAATCTTTTAAATGGCGGGTTTGTCTATCAACTGAAAAGCAAATTATTCTTGTCGAATCCATGTTTGACTTCGACCAATCAGCGAAATACCAAGATAGCCACGTAAGGTCAGGCGGTTTCCACTTGCATTTAAGCGGGCTTTACCGTGATAAATTTTTCCTCCACGAGGATCCAGAACTTCACCACCAATATAGTTGTTTGGGTTATTTGGATCAGCTTTTAACTTTTGTAAAATGGTTAAGCCAATAATCGGTTTATTGGTAAAGGGTGCGGGGCAATTGCGGCATTGTGTTAAAGCCGTTTCACCGGGTGCAGGAAAATCTTTAATGATTTTCCCGATATAAGTATCATCTTTTAGTTTCTCGATTTGAATATGTGCGCGAACATAACCTGTTTTATCATCAACAGTGCGCCATGTACCAGTGATGTCAGCTGCATGTGTCCAGCTGATCATTCCCAGTAGCATACAACTGAAAATTCCTTTTTTCATAAGCATACCTATTTTCTTTTAAGTTTAAATGTTGTGATTAGTGAATAAAACCTTATTCACGAATCCAAGTTTGACTACGACCAAGTGCAGACACCCCCACATAACCTCTTAACATCAAGCGATTACCGTTTGAGTTGAGTTTGGCTTTCATGGAGTAAATTTTACCTGTAAGTGGGTCAATAATTTTTCCACCGACATAATCTTCTTCACTGGTTTGTTTGAGATTTTTAAGAACATCCATACCTAAAATGGGTTTATTGGTATAAGGCGCTGGACAGTCTATACAGGTTTCTTTTGGAGTATAACCAGGACGTGGGGTGATTTTGATGATTTTACCAGTATATGTGCCATTGGCTTCTTTGCGTATTTCAAGCACAGCTTTAGATGAGCCAGTTTTATCATCGATATTTTTCCAAATACCGGTGATATCTTTTGCCATACTGCTACAGCTTAAAACAGAAAATAATGTCCCTAAGATGAACTTATTAAACCTCATTTATTGATTCCTTATCAAAATGGGGGAAAGAATAGTTCATCTTAAGCTGAATAATTACTCTAGGCAATCATGTGAAAAGTAAACTAAATCACATTTATTTTATAAAAAGTACAAAGGTTGGCAACCAGATGGCTGTGAACACCGCATTTACTGCCATTCCAAAGGCTGCATAACGACCTGCAACCGCGCCACGTTGCCAAGCTTGGGCCGTTCCGATGGCATGTGCAGCCAGTCCTAAAGCCAAGCCAGACGCGCGTTCATCATTAATATTGCGTAAAATAATCGATGAAAATGCGGCCCCAATCACGCCCGATAAAATGACGATCAAAATCACCAATGTGACTGGTGAGTGCAATAAAGTTGCAATATTGATTGCAATTGGGGTAGTCACAGCACGTGTGGCAAAGGCCATAATGGTCGGTTCCGACATATGCAGTAAATAAGCCAAGCTCATGGGTAATGCGACAGCGCTGATACTGGCAAACACCAAGATCCCGACAACAGATTTCAGTGGTAAATCATCATAACGCATTGCCGCTAATGGAATAGCCAATGCCACAGTGACATAACCGAGTAGGTGGCTAAATAGACCATTCATATCGGTATTGTATTTTTCATAAGGAATTTTAAAGATCATTAAAATTCCAATCACAAAAAACATGCCAATGACCAGAAGCGGAATTTGAGGAAAGCGTTTATTAATTGGTTTCGCTGCCAAATAGGCAATTAGCGTGATTAAAAACCCAGTGAGTACACTTAACATATCAGCCTCCTATAGCCACTTCTTCGCCATTTTTGCATAAATCCAGAGTGGAATCAGTGTGCTGACAAACATCACAACCAGAAATAATGGGATCTCTTTTCCCATACTGACCAGCATGATTAATGAACCCGCGCATATCGGTAAGAAAGCAAAGCCACTTTCTCTCATTAATTTATTATTGGTATCGACCAGACGGGCAGGGATTTTTTTGAATCTACGCCATAAAACCAACACAAACAGTAAGCTGAGTAGACCTGTTAAATTGCCCAATTCAGGATGATTAAATTGTGACATCACCAACACAGAAGCTTCACGAAAGAAGATGATAAGTCCTATTGTGAAGATCCATGCTTGCCAATCGATACCTTTTAACTGATCCATGTGTGTTTATTTATAAAAATTGATCTTTCACGTTTTAACCGATTTAGCGCTTTATTTCAAACTCTTCTAACGGCCTTTTAAATTGTTCTGCCTTATTTCCAAGGATTTCAACGAGGGGTAAATGTGCCTGATTGATGAGCTGTTCCAGTTTTTGTGGTGCCATGGCAACCACCAATTGTAAGTTGCCTTCATCATCATAATGCTCAGATTCGATGACGTTAAGATCGTAAAGTTGATTTTTTAACTTGCCATAAGCGGGTTTTAATTGCAGTTCAAAACGTTGAATTTGCCCCATCAAACATTCATGGACCGCTTTACGTAACAAGTCTAAACCTTGTTGTGTATGGGCTGAAACATAAACACGTTCAGGTTGGTGCGGTTTGGCATAAACGATTTTGGCTTCTTCGCCGCTTTGATCGATCTTGTTATAAACTCTTAATATCGGAACATCTGCGCCAATTTCATTTAACACCGTTTCTACAGCATCAATCTGTTCCATGACATCTGGACTACTCGAATCGATGATATGTAACAGTAAAGAGGCTTCTAAAGTTTCTTCCAAAGTTGCCTTAAAGGATTCGACTAAAGAATGAGCGAGATTGCGCACAAAACCAACAGTGTCTGCAAGAACAAGCGTGCCAATACCATCCCAATCTAAACGGCGTAAGGTTGGGTCGAGTGTGGCAAATAATTGATCCGCTGCATAAACATCACTATTTGCTAAAATATTAAAAAGTGTTGATTTGCCTGCGTTGGTATAACCGACCAAAGACACGGTTGGGATATTGGCTTTTTGGCGAGCAGCACGACCTTGAATTCGTGTTTTTCGGACTTTTTCCAGACGATCTTTGAGCTGTTCCATACGGATGCGTAATAGACGTCGATCTGTTTCAAGTAAGGTTTCACCGGGTCCACGTAGACCAATACCGCCTTTCTGACTGTCTAGATTACTACGACTGCGGACTAAACGTGATGAAAGGTGATCTAACTGAGCCAATTCAACTTGCAGCTTACCTTCATGGGTACGGGCACGTTGCGCAAAAATATCAAGAATCAAACCCGTACGGTCAATCACACGACATTTTAAAATACGTTCTAAATTACGTTCCTGAGCGGGTGACAGTGCTTGGTCGAAAATAACCAACTCCACTTCATCAGCTTCAACTTGTTCAGCAATTTCTTCTGCTTTACCTGAACCAATAAAGAACTTAGGATCGGGTTTAATCCGTTGTACGCTTAAATGCTCTAATATATCCGCGCCCGCAGATTTAGCCAGTAATCGAAATTCTTCTGCATCAAGATCTTCTAAGATTTGAACATTTACACTGACTAAAATGGTTTTTTCACCACCTTGATTTTGATCAAAGTATTCCACAGATTGTAAAACTCAGACATTAGATTAGAAAAATCATTCTAAAGGATATTCCGTGTGAAATCCTAAGCCGTATGCAAAGTATTGCAATAAAATTATAAATATATGAATTTATGGTGAAATCTTAATTTGGGTTTTCCTGTTGTTTTAACGGGGGAGTTAAAATTTAGTAAAAATGTATAGCTGCTTGATGGAGCGCAAATTTTGCTACAATTTAGCGTTGAGGTGATTTGGCTATTCATTTCGCTCAGTAAATCAATGTTGTTGTCTTTATGATGAATGCAAGTTGATTTAGATATGTATACAATAGTGTCAGTTTAATATGACATACATTTTGTTTAGTGAATATCTATGACTCAACAACAAGCAATCAAAAAGTCAAAATCATCGAAATTAAGTGCTTTATCTAAAGTCTTTTTGTACAGTAAAAAACTGGTATCAGGAACATCTGCTGTTGCAGAAGGCTTTTATCTGGTTTACCGCCATCAACTCTATAAAGATCCGAATAATCCTAAAAATACCCGTTATGTGCAGTATTTTTGTCGCCGTTTAAGTGAAGTATTTAATGTCGACGTGCGTGTACATGGCGATATTCCGCGTGAACCAGCATTGTGGGTGAGTAATCATATTTCATGGTTGGATATTGCTGTTTTAGGTTCAGGGGCACGGGTATTCTTTTTAGCGAAAGCTGAAATTGAAAAATGGCCAGTTTTTGGCAATTTGGCTAAAGGTGGTGGAACCTTATTTATTAAACGTGGTTCAGGGGATTCGGTGCGTATTCGAGAGCAAATCGCTGAGTTCTTAAGTAAAGATATTCCAGTGTTGTTTTTCCCTGAAGCAACGACCACAGATGGTTCAAAAGTCAAAAAAGTACATGGTCGGATCTTAGGTGCAGCAATCGAAGCCAAGAAACCTGTACAAGTATGTGTGATTTGCTATGTAAATCAACATGGGCAATTAGATACCGTAGTGCCTTTTATTGGTGAAACCACATTTGTCGAACATGTCCAAGCTGTGCTGGAAATGCCAAAGGTTGTGGCGCATCTCAAAACTTTTCCTGCGATTGCAACAGAAGGGCATACGGTTGAAAGTCTGACGCAACAAGTGCAAGTGATGATGCAAAAAGGTTTGGAAGATCTACAGAAAGAAGTCCTAACAGATTAACGATCTATTCAAAATGATGTCTCTGACTGTTTTGAATAGGCCAAGGGAAGCTGTCTGCGAGAGTGTGTAGGTTTATAAAACGTCTTTATTCTTTATCAGAATAGATGATCATGATCTTTAATCAGCAGGCAGAATATTTGTCACTGGAGCATAGTCATAACGAGGATTGTTCGAAAAAGAAAAAGTTAGGACGCCTGATTCCAGATTCAAAAATACAGTGAAGGCATTATTTTTTCTCAACGATATTGCCTCACTCATGCTCAACGTTTTTTAGATATTATACCGATCAATATTATTAACTTGACATAAATAAAATGGTTTTTGCTTTTTCCATCAGCCGATTTTACCTGACATCGCTATCGCGTTTGGCGGCATGGATGCCGCCGTTGGTCAAGGGCGATAAGGATATCCCCTTTGACCAACATGAGCAAAAACAAAGCACGGCTTTGTTTGCAGCGCAAGTTTTGGCATTGCCCGAGAAAAGTAGAGCATCGCCTACGCAAATCGATCTAAACTTTTCTCAAAATATAAGGCAGTGAAAACACCATGTATTATGCAAATTTTCATGAATGGTCTTACTTTGCTTATTCAGTGCTTATACCATATATGTGAAACTATTCAGGATTACATAAAGCCCTCAATCGGCAACCAAGAAATCACCTTAATTCCTGCTTTTTGCCACCACTTCATTTTTGGCTCTTTTCTTAAAGTGACAATGCCTTGAGGCGTTTCTTTGAGCCAGTTGATTTTATTCTGTGAATCTAAAACCAGCTTATAAGCATATTTTTTTAAATTATCGTCCATAGTTTTATGTACGGCAATCGCCAACGGTGGGCTATTGATAATGACCCCAATCTCAGTATTTAAGTTAGCTGAACGTGGGTCGAAATTAAATGAGCCAATAAACACTTGTTTATTATCTACAGCCATCAGTTTGGCATGCAAGCTAGAACGGCTTAAGCCTTTTAAGCTAACTTTGGCTTTCTTTGAGATTTCTTCTGAATTGGCATAGAGATTCTCTTCAGAAACGGCAGGCAGAAACTCATAAAGCTCGACACCATTTTTTAATAAATTATCTCGATATTTTGCATAAAATGCATGCACCAACGCGACATCATTGGCTTTAAATGAGTTGGTCAGGACACGTACTTTAACGCCCTCATCTGCCAACTCAACCAGTTTCTTTGCCCCTTTTTTTTGCGGAACAAAATAAGCAGAAATCAGATCGACATTTTGAGTCGGGATATCTAAGCGCTTCACCATTTGGAAGTTAAGATGCTGTTCTTTTTTGGCCTTGGCCTGAATTTTATCAGGAGCATCTTTGACCACCTCTGCTTTGACCCAATCTAGTTGAATATTCTGATTGAGCCACTGATCAAAAGCATGGGTGCGATTACTTAAATTCAAATAATTTTGAACCGTAATTTCTTGGTAATGATGGGTTAATTGTTCTTTTAGGCTGTCATAACGTAAGGTGTAGGTACTGTGATTGACAATATTTCTCACCGGATAAGCGTAGCTATGATTCCAGTATTCGTCAAAGGAGTGGGTAATATCGTCTACCGCTTGACCCACCAGCATGACATCTACATCTGAAAATTGGTAATTATCACTGACGTTATAATATTGATTACTCATATTACGCCCGCCAATTAATGAAATTTGATTGTCAGCAGTAAAGGTCTTGTTATGCATGCGACGATTGATACGTTTTAAATCCAGCACCATGTCTATGGGGCGAATACTTCTAAAACGGTAAGGGTTAAATAGTTTTACTTCAATGTTTGGGTGTTGATCTAAGGCGAGATAAACCCCTTCCATTTGTTTAGCATTATTATCATCAATCAGTAAACGAACTTTAACACCGCGATCTGCGGCTTCAATAATTTTGTATAAAGCCAATGAGCCAATTTTGTCATTGTCCCAAATGTAATATTGCAAATCTAAAGTTTTTTGTGCTTTTTCAATTAAATTGATGCGTGCTGCGATTGCTTCCAGCGGATCATAAAGAACGTGATAACCGGTTAACTCAGGGTTTTGCGCTTTTAATGGAGAAATAATTTGCGCCAAAGGGGTGTCTTTGGTGTCTATATCGTAGGCATATTCGGGTTTAATATTTTCTTGTCGGGGTAGGGTTGAGCAGGCAGAAAGGCTGAGTAATAGGCAAGAACCGATCATCACCCAATATTTTGAAGCATGGTGATTGTGAGCTTTTTGCTGTAATTGGGTATTACGATTGATCGTTCTTTGCATAATATTTTCTAAGATTTCTCAGAGCTAGAGTATAATTGCCTGAGGATATATTGACAATTCGTCGATGTTTGCCGAAATGCAATCCATTTATGAAATGCCAATGTAGCCTTTTCAAAAGATAAATAAAGAGATGACAAGTACACGCGACTTGCGAGATTGAATATGTTTCCAACCCTAACTGTTACATCAATTTTTTATCTCTGCTTCATTGTGCTTGCGATATGGGGAATAAGCCAAGCATGGTTAAGTCAATCTAGAACTGAAACGATCCATCCTTTTAAGTCTTTCGTCCATTTACTGGCATTCTACCTGTCTTATTTATTAATTCCGTTGTTATTTTTTAGCATTTATGCAGGTTATATCGGAAAATTCTCATTACATGAAAGTATTTTTATTTTCTTGCTCAGTGCATTGCTGATTTATGCACGCTTTATTGAACCACATCGAGTTCATGTTCAGCATATACAATATTCGTTGGGGCAGGAGAAAACCTTCACTCAACCGATTAAAGTTGCGTTGCTTGCTGATTTACACATTGGTCTGTTTTCTGGACATGAGCGTCAGCTTAAAACAATTGTCAAAAAAATTAATTTGGCTCAACCCGATTTTGTCGTGGTTGCAGGGGATTGGACCTATGAACCTGAAAATAAATTGGTTGAAGAACTGGCGATTTTAAAACAGATCGAAGCTCCGGTTTATTCAGTAAATGGTAATCATGATGAGCAGTATCCAGGACCACCGATTCAAGCTTTATTGGCCAGTGCCTTAGAGGCCAATAACGTGATGGATATTGAAGGTAAAATTGTTGAATTTGATGATTTTCGCTTAATCGGTGTCGGGGATTTATGGGCAGGCAAGGCGGATATGCGTTATATGCCTGATTTACCTCAAGACAAGCCGTGGTTAATTTTGTCACATAACCCCGATACGGTAGATATGGTGCCACAGTTGCCTACACGTCCGTTGATGCTGTCAGGGCATACTCATGGTGGGCAAGTTGAATTGCCGTGGTTGACCAGTTATGTGATGAAAAAAGTTTCTATCCTTGGTCATAAACGAGGCTTGTATCAGCATGAAAATGCCGATGTATTTGTCAGTGTCGGTACCGGTATGGTGGGTGTACCTTTTCGGTTTAGAGTACCACCAACCATTGATATTATTGAGCTGAGTTAATTTTCATACTGATCAATCATGTTTTAAAATAGTAAAAGGCTGAAATCCCAATCAAAACAAGAAACCCAATCAATAACAGCATGCTGCTGGACTTATTCTGATGACTCAAGTCTTCCACCCCTGAGGTTTGAACCGAAGCGTGAGTAGGGCTTGTTGAATCATAAGATGAAGACTTTGCTTGTGATGAGGTATTTTGCGTCTGTCCTTGCATAAAGTTTTCGGCAAATTTGGATAAAGCATCTGGTTGAGTCAAATCGATTTGGAATTGTTTTTTGACCTCTTGCCAGTCTGGATGTTGATCATTGATTTCAATGGTCTTACCATCCTGATTGGTCATTTTCACAGTACTAGATGAAAAGTTGAATTCAAAAGATTTGCTTTCATTTTTTATATTCGGCATTTCGCCCGATAAAATTTGAGGGTTTGCTTTAAAAGCCTGAAGCGCATCTGGTGATTCATGTAGGATGCGGACTAAATTTTTTGCTGCGGTAGGATCTAGCTGAAGGTGTGCAATAAGGAATTGTTCAGCCTGTTCTGTTTGATGGTGTTCAAGCAGATCAAGCAATGTTTGTAATTGTGTTTGATTCAATTGGTACATACGCATCTCGAATAATTTAAATGATGAGAACAATAGCGTTTAGTTGAATGGCTTTCTTTTGACTGTTTTAAACTTTATTAATCATCCCGCATTGCACATTCAACCTTATTGCCATGTTAAATTTTATCGCGGTGTTGCATCTTATTGCTTGATAAAAAATTGATAGGCAATCACAGCAACAATCGCAATAACAACAAGCATAACAATAGGTAAGCCTTTTTTCTTGGTTTGATCTTCAATACCGACAGGTTGTGTTGTCACGCTGGATGGGCGGGGAATTGACTGAACATTATGTGTCGAATTGACAGCACTATCACGTGCTTTGGCTTTCATCGCAGCAATATAGGCAGTAGCCGAATCATATGTTTCACCTTGTGTAAAATGACGCATAATTTCATCCCAGTCAGGATGATGTTCATCAATCAACACTTTTTGATGATCTTGATATAACACATAGATTTCACCAGTTTCAAAATTTGACTGAATTGTCTTATAGCGAGGATGCTGACTGTCATAAAAATCATCATCGAACTGAAACTGATTGATTGCTAAATTGGGATTTTCAGTGAGCTGTTCTACAAAGTCTTTGGCATCTTTTAGCCCAAGGTTTGAATTTTCCATGACTAGTTTAATCGCTTCAATTTTACGATTTTGTTGGATTAGGGAAAGGATGTCTTGTTGAGGAATTTGCAAGTGTATATCACGGGAACTATCACTTTGAGCTGTATCTGCAAATGCGAAGTTGTATGCGTTTTCTGTCAGATTTTCTACATAATCCTTGGCTTCTTTTAAGCCTAAATCTGAATGGTCTTTGACCCATTTAACTGCTTCAACTTTACGACCTTGTTGAATCAGTAACAGAATTTCTTGTCGTTGTTGTGGGTTAAAGTTTGGCATCATGCACCTTTCATTATTGGTTTAATCATCAATGAATATTGATCAACAACAGACCCTAATCATAGAATTAATTCAATTTTTATTACAAATTGATGCCAAATAAAAGTAGTAATTTGTGTGCGAATAGGCAATATTTTAAAACTGTCATAAAACTTTGCTATTGTAAAAGTCATAATATTTATAACCTTAAAAGAGGGCTTGGCCATGACTCGTGATTTTGAAAAATTTCCAGAAGATGATAACGGTAATCTACTTTGGCAAATGCACGAAGATGGTGATGATTTAGAAGAGGTACATGAAATCGAGTTTTCTGTGTATTTTAAAACACAAGAACTTGCTGAAAAATGTGCAATCTATCTTTTACACGAAGAGCAAAAAATTTCACTGTATTTGGATGAAGAAGTGCAGCCCAATGAATGGGTGATTACGGTTTATGTTCATCTGATTCCAGACTACGAAGATGTTGTTGATTTAGAGCAATGGTTTAGTAAAATTGCTGAGCAGTTTGAAGGTGAATATGATGGTTGGGGATGTACAACCTATATATTTGATGATGAAGAGGATGAAGAATAATGGTCTTTAGATGACGCATATTGTTTTAAAAGCATATCCTTGTTGATATGCTTTTTTTTAAGTTTCAGACTACTCAAACCATACAAATGAAAGCTTTGTACAGCGCTAAACTTGATTTTCAACAACAATAATAGTCAAGGATATGAGTATGAGTAATACGGTAAAGTTGCATCGCGTTTTTAGTGCACCACCAGAGCGAGTCTATAAAGCTTTCTTAGACCCAGATGCAATTGTAAAGTGGATGCCTCCGCATGGTTTTACAGCAAAGCTTCATCAAATGGATGCAACGGTTGGAGGTTCTTATCGAATGTCATTTACCAATTTCTCTACAGGTACAACCCATTCATTTGGTGGAACTTATGCAGAGCTGATTCCCAACCAACGCATACGATATTTTGATCGATTTGATAATCCTGAACTCGCTGGAGACATTGAAGTAATTATTGAAATAAAAGGTGTGCTTGTCGGAACGGAAGTCAATATTACCCAGTCAGGCATCCCTAAAGTGATTCCTGTTGAGGCTTGTTATTTGGGATGGCAAGAGTCTTTGCAATTACTTGGTCTCTTGGTCAATCCAACAATTCCAGATCAATAAACTCGCGTGAGTGACCTATAAACTATCGCTACAGGCTTACTGTGGTATTTATATCATTCACCTATCATCCATTAAGCGGGCAATACAATTCGATCATTGATTGCCTGAGTAAGCACCAAGCCTCGCCTTTGTTTGCAGGCTAAGCTGTGATGGGGGACACGATGTTTTTATTCCCCCCTTATCACTTTACACAACCATATTTCTCATCATTTGGAATAATTTTAGAATAACTTCAGTTTGGAATAACAATGACGATTTATAGCAAACGAATTTATGATCCGGTTTCAGAAACAGATGGTCAACGAATTCTGGTTGATCGTTTGTGGCCACGTGGTATTAAAAAAGATGATGCTAAGATTGACTTATGGCCGAAAGAAATTACCCCGTCAAATGAACTCAGAAAATGGTATCACGAGGATAGCGAAAACCGTTGGGATGAGTTTCAACAACGTTATCGCGTTGAATTATCACAGGTTACAGTACCGTTAGAAGAACTGCGGAAACTGATAGCACAAGGTCCTATAACCTTATTAACGGCGGCCAAAAATCAAGGGCGAAATCATGTCAGTGTTTTGCTGGATGTGTTAAATCATAAAGCCTAGTTTTAATGATCACGGTTGATTTTAAATTATTCCTTATATTTATTATGGTTTTTAAGTTGATGAAAAATCTTAAAATGCTATGATTGTGATTTGAACCGAAGTTGAGCTTATTATGTCTTTGCCACATTGTCCAAAATGTAATTCAGAATATACCTATCAAGATAGCGATTTATTGATTTGCCCAGAATGTAGCTATGAATGGAAAGATGGCGAGCAAGTAATAGCAGATGACAGCGTGACGATTAAAGATGCTGTTGGCAATATCTTGGCAGATGGCGATTCAGTGACGGTGATTAAAGACTTAAAAATTAAAGGTTCTTCTGCAGTGGTTAAGGTAGGAACCAAAGTCAAAAGTATTCGGTTACTGGTAGACAGTAATGATGGGCATGATATTGATTGTAAAATTGATGGCATTGGTCCCATGAAATTAAAGTCAGAATTTGTGAAAAAAGCTTAAATTTTTTGAGGTTCATCAATGATCACAGCAATTCAACTGTGATCATTTTTTTTGTCTATATCATTTTTCTCGAATAATAATTTTTGAGGTCAGTTCTGCTTTGGAGCGAACGCCCAACTTTTTCATTAAATTTGCTTTATGCACTTCTATGGTCCGATGCGACAGCTCTAATTTTCGTGCAATTTCTTTACAGGTAAATCCATTGACAATCAATTGGGTAATTTCTGATTCACGTTTAGTCAATTTTTGCTTAGAAGACAGCACCTGATCTTTACGTTCAAAATGCCAGACCATCAATTTAAAGGGGTCTTCAGGTGTCAAGGTTTGCCCATGGGTATGTGTCCAAAAGATTTCGCCATTTTTATGCTGCATAAAGCGCTGATCAGAATAGTAATGGCTTTTTTTTAACAATAAGCTTTGCAATGCATCATTCCCGACCTTTTCATAATCCTCAAGGCTAGGAAAAATTTTGACTATGGATTGCTCAATTAATTCACCACGCTCATAGCCAAACAGATTGGCAAATGCAGCATTCATTTCCATCATGTGTCGATAACTTAACACAACAATCGGTGCAGGGCTAAAATCAAATGCGATTTTATTATAGTTCATAATAAGCATCCTTACTTAGTATAATAATGAATATAACGTGACAGCGAGAAATAACAAGTATTCGATCGTTGATTTTTTATAATATGATGAAAACTAAATAGATTATTTTTGTGTTGTTATACATATAAACTTAGCATTTTGAATAGTTTGTAATGGATCACATTTTTTATATTTAACTTTAGTCTATATTGGTATGTTTTTATATAAGTAATTGTATTTAAATTATTTATTAAATTTTAAAAACTACTTAAGTAATTAAGGGTGTTGACTGAAAAAAGCAATTGATTCACATTGATGATGAGAGGCACTCAGGTTATTTAGAATTTTTTATTAGGATAAATCAATATTAATCTTGGCTTCTTATTTTAAGTTGTTTATGTAAAAAGAATTAGATCACCTTAATAAATATAATCAGGATGGATTATCTCTAAGGTGGTGAATGGATGACAATACTAAGAATTGGGCGAGGTAGCGATGGAGCATATACAAGGATCAAGTCCTCAACAACCGAAAAAGTCTTCACACCGTCTGGCGGGTATCTCCAGCATGGTTGGAACGACGATCGAGTGGTACGACTTTTTTATTTACGGTGCAGCCGCAGCATTAATTTTCAATAAACTGTTTTTCCCCAATCTTGACCCATTAACAGGTGTCTTGGCTGCATTTGCCACATACGCTGTTGGCTTTATTGGACGTCCGTTGGGAGGCATTATCTTTGGTCATTTTGGGGACAAAATTGGTCGAAAAACCATGCTGCTAACCACGCTGATTATGATGGGGATTCCTACCGTTTTAATTGGCCTATTGCCAACCTACGAAAGTATTGGATATTGGGCGACATTTTTTCTGGTGATTTTGCGTTTTGTTCAAGGTATGGCAATGGGCGGCGAGTGGGGCGGTGCCGTGTTGATGGCTGTGGAGCATGCTCCTGAAGGCGGTAAAGGCTTTTGGGGAAGTTTGCCGCAAGCAAGTGCTGGTGGTGGTTTAATGTTGGCCTCTATCGCATTGGGTTTGGTTTCACTTTTACCCGAAGCAAGTCTATTTAGTTGGGGTTGGCGTCTGCCTTTCCTTGCCAGCATTTTATTGTTAGGTGTGGGTTGGTATATCCGTGTCAAAGTGCCTGAGTCACCCGATTTTGAAAAAGTAAAACAACAAGCACAAGAAGTTAAAGTTCCAGCAATGCAGGTCTTTAAAAATCATCCACGCGAATTACTCACGATTATCTTTGCCCGTGCTGCTGAAAATGCATGGTTTTATATTGCCTCTACTTTTGCCTTAGCCTACACCACAACCAAGTTGGGTATTCCTCGCCAAGACATTTTGTTTGCAACGATTTGTGGTGCAGGCTTAATCATGGTGATGACGCCATTGTGTGGACATTTATCCGACAAAGTTGGGCAGCGTAATATGTTTATGTTTGGTCTAGTGGTCCTTGCATTGTATTGCTATCCGTTCTTTAGCATGTTGGATACCAAGGACCCAGTCTTGGTATGGACCGCAATTGTTTTAGCAATCGGCGTGGTGTTTCCGATCATGTATGCGCCACAGTCTCAGTTATTTGCTCGACAGTTTCCTGCCGAAATTCGCTACAGTGGCATCTCGATTTCAGTTCAATTCGCAGGTGTATTAGGCGGTGGACTTGCACCATTGATCGCCACCAAATTACTAAGTATTGGTAATGGTAGTCCTCATTTGATTATTACCTACATCATGAGTATGGCGATTTTCGCAATCTTCTGTAGCTTCTTTATGAAGCGTGATGATCTTAGCCCCGCGAGACAGCGTAAATCAGTGAAAAGCAAATTGTCTGTTTAATGCAAAGTAGTGATTCAAAGCAAAGCATTGCAATCAATCATTCAATTTACCACGCTTAATTTTCAGGAATGAATATGAATATTTCCTTTATCAGCCTTGGGAATATGGGGTTTTCTCGCCAAAGTGGTCATGGAAAGACCGTCTTCAGTAGCATTTTAAATTTAGTTTCAGTATCAGCGTGAAGGAAAAATCAGGATGAACACTTTGATCGGACATTATATTTCAGGCCGTCATATCACTGAAACTCAACATTCAGGCCCAGTATTTAATCCCTCTACGGGTGAAGAAATTGCGCGTTGTGCTTATGGTGATGCAACAGTGATTGATACTGCCGTGAAAGCCGCCACATCAGCAAATGCAAAAAAATGGGCAAAAGCTTCACATGCTACACGCTTGCAAGTTCTATTTAAATTACGTGAATTAATGATTGCCAAAACGGCTGAATTGGCAGAAATCATTGGTCGTGAACATGGCAAAACCATTGCCGATGCAATCGGTGAAATTGGCCGTGCGATTGAAGGAATTGAATTTGCTTGTAATGCCCCACAGATTACTAAGGGTGAATATGCACGTAATGTTGCTGGCGACATCGATGTGTTTTCTGTACGGGTTCCTGTGGGTGTGGTGGGCTGTATTACCCCTTTTAATTTTCCCATTATGATTCCTGCTGTCATGATGGCCATGGCTGTTTCTGTGGGGAATTCAATAGTTTGGAAACCGTCTGAAAAAGTGCCTTCGGCTGCATTATTTTTTGCAGAGTTATGGAAAGAAGCGGGTCTTCCAGACGATGTATTTAATGTTGTACAAGGGGATAAAACAGCAGTCGATGCATTACTTGAACATCCTGAAATCGCAGCTGTGAGCTTTGTGGGTTCTACACAGATTGGTGAATATGTTTACCAAAAAGGCACCTCACATAACAAACGTGTTGCAGCATTTACAGGCGGGAAAAATCACATGGTGGTGATGCCTGATGCCGATCTTGAAGCGGCTGCAAATGCCTTTGTTTCAGCAGGGTTTGGTTCAGCCAGTCAGCGTTGTATGGCGGTATCACTGCTGATTCCCGTAGGTGCTGAAACGGCAGATCACTTACGCCAACGTATCGTAGAAAAAATCAAAGCATTGAAAGTTGGCGCATACAATGATCCGACTGCAGATTTTGGTGCGGTGATTAGTGCGCAATCGCAACAATCTGTTTTAAAGACAATTGATCAATGTATTGCAGATGGTGCTGAGTTGGTGGTGGATGGTCGTGATTTTAAACATCCAGAGTATGCCAATGGCTATTATATTGGTCCCACTTTATTTGATTATCTATCTATGGATATGGATTTTTATCAACAAGAAGTTTTTGGCCCAGCGCGAGGAATTTTACGCGTCAATAGTTTAGATGAGGCAATTGCTGTGACCAATAGCCATGAATATGGCAATGGTTCGGTGATTTTTACCCGTGATGGAAAGTCAGCACATCGCTTCTTTATGGAAGTTGAGTCGGGCATGATTGGTGTTAATGTGCCTGTACCACTCCCAGTGAGTTATTTTAACTTTGGTGGTTTGCGACGTTCAAAATTTGGTGAGTCGCATTTATATGGTCCAGATGCCGCTCGTTTCTATACCAAGTTAAAATCTGTTTCACAAAAATGGCCTGATCCTGAACAACAAGATCAAGCCATTTCTTTGGCATTTAAAATCACTTAATTGATTCCATGTCGATGATCAGCCAGCAGATGCTGACTTTTTTAAGTGTGAGTGAATGCCAAATATATCGAGTGTTGTGTTCTTTATAATGTTGCACTATGAATAAATCGTCCCGAAAGATTGCATGTCAAGGGCTCAAAGCTGCAAGTCGATTGCACTGTGCAGCTTTGTTCATCCCTTAAATATTATTGGCTTGCTGCAATTCCGATTTTTTTAACATTTAATCGTTGCGCGGCTGCCATCACCATTGCCACATCCTTATATTCAGTCAGTTTATCGGGCTGCACTTTAATCGGATCTTGATCTGATTTCTGTGCAACACCCGCAAATAAAACTTCTAGCGCTTGTTTATTTTCAACAGCTTGATCATTCCAAAAGATTTTACCTTGAGGGTCAATACGTAAGGTGACTGGCTCAGGTGGCTTCTCATTGGTAGGTGGTGGTGCGCCATTGGGCAAGTCAATATTGATCGCATTATTTGGAATTGGGATGGTGATAATAAACATAATTAACAACACCAACATCACATCAATAAGTGGCGTCATATTGACATCTAACATCACATCATCATCGTCTTTATTGGCACCTACATTCATACCCATAAACTGTTCCTTCTCCCGATTATGGTGCGGCAACAGGTGTCGTGACAAAAGCGATTTTGCCGATACCTGCTTGCTTGGTAGCACTAATGACTTCATCAATCGCTTCAAATTTTGTCACTTGATCACCACGAATATGTACCTCTGGCTGTGGGCGTTTTGCTGCCTCAGCCTGTAAACGATTGATCAGTGTATTTTTATCTGCGATATACTTTTCGTTCCAAAAAATATCTCCCGCTTTATTGACCGCGATTTGCACATTAATTGGCTTAGTGACATAAGGTGTATTTTTTTCCTCAGGCAACTTGACTGGAACCGTGTGAATTGCAACGGGGACGGTGATTAAAAATATAATCAGCAGAACCAGCATAATATCCACCAAAGGTGTGGTGTTAATCGCTGAAATTACATCATCTTCGTCACTGCCTGAATTGACTGTCATGCTCATAATAGATACCTCATTTATTTCGCATCACCACTGTTTTTGATCTCGCCACTGAGTAGAACAGTATGTAAGTCAGAACCAAAAGTACGTACATTATCCAATACTGCTTTATTACGGCGGGTGAGCCAGTTATAACCAAGTACCGCAGGCACAGCTACAGCAAGACCGATTGCAGTCATGATCAGTGCTTCGCCGACAGGTCCAGCAACTTTATCAATAGAGGCCTGACCCGAAATGCCAATTGCAGTAAGTGCATGATAGATTCCCCAAACTGTACCGAACAAACCAACGAATGGTGCGGTAGAACCGACGGTTGCAAGAAATGCTAAACCACCACTTAAATGACTTTGAATTTTATCAATTGCACGTTGAATCGACATTGTGACCCAAGTATTAAAGTCGATACGCTCAAGTAGGTTTCCGCCATGTTTTTTGGTTGAGTTAATGCCTTTTTCAGCAATAAAACGATAAGCACTTGCTTCGCCTAGCGTTCCCGCAGCGCCGTCAATTGATGCAGCATCCCAGAATTTGGCTTCAACTTCTTTACCTTGACGCTTAATTTTTGCCTGCTGAATAAACTTGGTCACCATGATGTACCACGTTCCAATCGACATCAGGACCAAGATAAATAAGGTTGATTTAGCCACAATATCACCTTCGCGCCATAGTGCTTCTAAACCGTAAGGGTTGTGAACAGCTTGTGTTGTTGCTGGTTTAGGTGGTGGTGTATGTGTTTCACTGGTTGCTGTATTGGTCGTCGTTACAGTCGCAGGCGTTGCAGTGGTTTCTTCTGCAAATACACTAGATACAGGCAGTAGGGTGCTTGCAGTTAAAATCCCAACAGAAGCAAATAGTCGTACAGATTTCAGCGTTTTATTCATCATTTATCTCCAAATTTTTATTTAATTGATTAATTCAGTACAAATTCATAAGGTATGTCATACCAAGAATCTTGAGGTTCACCATTCTTTAAAGCAGGTTTAAACTTACATAAGCTAAAAGCTTTCGAGGCAGCTTTGTCTAAGCTTTTACTCCCACTCGATTTTTTTACTTTGGTTTCTTTAACCTTTCCATCACTACCCACAAATACCGAAATAAGAACCTCACCTTGCTCTTCGTTTTGTAAAGATTCACGTGGGTAATCAGGTGTTTTACAACCCGCTTCTCCACTCGATACACCTCGTGTTTCACCTGCTGGTTTGGGTTTTGCTGGTTCAGGTTTTGGCGTCGTTTCAGGTTTTGGCGTCGGTGTTGGCTCAGGACTCTCTGAGGTTTTTGGCGTTGCTGTGGGGGTAGGCGTCTGCTTTGGTGTTGGTGTCGGTTTTTCCATTGATTTTTCAGTCGGCTTTGGATCTGGTGTTTTCAATACTTTCTCCACCAACTTTGGCAGTTCTGGTGGCTTTTCAATGGGTTTAGGTTTTTCTGGTTCAGGTTTTTTGTCCTGAATAATCAGTAATTCAACAGGTTCATCCGCTGGTTTTTCAACTGTCTTGGATAAACCTGTAATCAAGCCATAGAGAATGATTAGATGCAGTAAGATGACTGCTCCAATCCCGATCAGGCGTTTGGAAGAATTATTTTCTAATTCTGAAAAATTCTTGCCCATTGCTACTCCTGAAATGAGAGACAAACAATAAATAGTAAAAGAGAGACGATAAAAAAATTCTGTTCAATTCTTTTGTTTGGCTAAGTGAATGAATCAATTTCGCAAACACCGTGACTAGGTTAGATCTAGACCATGTTTGCGAAATGCCTAATTAGAATTTGTAAGTTGCTCTGACGTAATATGCGCGACCTGTTGGGTCTGCATAACTGGAGTCATAACCATATTGGAAATTATCCTTCACGTTGGATGCAGGCGGATCTTGGTCAAAGATATTTTTGATCCCACCAGTAAGTTCTAAGTTCTTGAATCCACTATAAGTGCCCGCAATGTTATACAGGATGTAATCACTGACACGATGGTTGTCATATTTGGCTTCACCAATAGAATTTGAGTCTTTATAACCACGACTAAATTGTTGCTCAAAGATCATTTTCCAGTTGTCGTAACTCCAATTGACATTGGCAACATGTTTCCAGCGTGAATAGACTTGTTGGTTATAATAGCTACCTGCACGGCTGATCCATTCACCGTCTTTTTCTTCTTGTTTGTCATATTTAATGACATAGGTCCCATCAATACCAAAACCAAAACGCCCTGTTTTAGTCACAGGTGTGAGATAGTTCAAACTTAAATCAACCCCTTGAGTTTTAATTCCACCCATATTGATCAAAGTCGTACTCACATATTTGATCCGTCCATCTGCATCACGGACAAATAAACTTGAATATTTGTTTGGGTCAGCAAAAATAATTGAATCGGAAATCGTATCGATCAAATTATCCACTTTGATGTTGTAGTAATCTGCTGTGAATACCAGATTTTTGATTGGCTCAAACACAAGCCCAGCAGTATAAGATGTTGACTCTTCAGCTTTTAAGTCGGGATTTCCGCCTTGCATACGTTTAAATTGAACTTTACATTCTGTTTGGTATTCTGGTGCAGTTGGGGCGCCATCTGGGCAGAGTACTGGGTCATTGTATTTTGGACCAGTGTAGGTTTGGCTCTGTGGTGAGTTGATTTCGTATAAGCTTGGTGCACGGAAACCTGTACTGTATGAGGTGCGGAACATCAATTGCTTTAACGGTTCCCAACGTAAAGCGACTTTTGGATTGAAGGTATCGCCAAAGTCACTATAGTCATCATAGCGTGCTGCAAGTTGCGCTTCTAAATTGGCTAAAATCGGGATATGTAATTCAGTGAATACCGCAGAGATATCTCGATCACCTTTACTCACAGGTTTATCTGGATCTGTACCACTACCAGGTACTTGTCTGACGATCTCAGCATTAATTTTTTGATCCCAATTTTGTTTGGTAAAACTTCCGCCTAAGGCAAATCCAACCTCACCTGCGGGTAGTGTATAGATTGGACGAGATACGGTGACATCAAATGAGGTTGAGTCTAAGCTGGCTTTATTGGTATCTCCTTTAACCTCAAAGGATTTCCAAATATTAGCATCGGCTGAAGGGCCAAATGGATTGAGTGAACCATTATTTAAAGCGGCCTGAACCTTACTTTGATTGAGATAACCCGCATTAAAGCTATCTGTTGCTTCACTTTTTGCATAGGTTAAACCGGCATTGATATCCCAACCATAGGCTTCACCTTCAATTCCTGCAAATGCACGATGTGAATCATTGATTGTTTTACCTGAGCGATTTCCACCTTGTGAACGCAGATAGAGTTGTAAATCTCCATCGCTGAGTCCATTCACTGCAGGGACAATGCCTTTGCCAGGATAATATTGACTTGTCGAGGGTAGGGTGACCGAACGGCTATATACATCGGGTGCAACTGAAGTGGTGACCTCATTGCGCGAGAAGATATATTCTCCAATCAGATTAAATTTATCTGAAAGTTTAAAGGTTCCACGACCAAGCGCTGAAATTGTTTCAACTTCTGGGGTAATCCCAATTAATGCTTGGGTATTGAGATAACATAATCCGCCATCTGCAACGACATTAGGCGTGTTATTACAATTTGTATTGCCATATGGATTTGCCAAAATATTATTTTTTGGATCAAGAAAATTTGCAGGGAATCCATTTATTGAACTGGCATCTAGACCGAGTTCAGGGATCACACCACCACGGCGACTGATCTTGCGGTCTTTTGCCATGATATTGTTGGTTTTGCGATAATCGACTACACCGTAAACGTTAAAGCCTTGTTCATCCAGATCACCATAGCCCCCAAAGATGGAAATATCTTGTTTATCACCACCACTGGCTTCGGGCTGAGTTGCACCCACACTGATGTTGAGGCCTTCAAAGGATTTTTTGGTAATAAAATTGACCACACCACCAATTGCATCTGCACCATAAACCGCAGATGCACCATCACGAAGGACTTCGATACGTTCAACCATTGCCATTGGAATAATATTAAGGTTGGTGGTTGATGTACTAAACGGACTATAAGCTAAACGACGACCATTCAATAAGACCAGTGTTTTATTTGTTCCTAAACCACGTAAATTGGCTGATGAACCCTCGGTATTACTTCGCCCGATGTTTTGAGAGGTAGAAAAACCAGCTTGGTTTGAACTGACTTTGGTCAAGGCTTCTTCGACAGTGGTTACCCCTTGTTTGGCTAAATCTTCACCTTTAATAATGGTAATGGGTGAAGCACTTTGAGCTGCAACCCCTTTAATTGAAGACCCTGTAACGGTGACTTTGGCTACTTTTGTTGGTTGTTTTGTTTCTTCAGTTTCTGCTGCATGCGCTAGCGATAGGCACATCATACTTAGACTAAGCGTACTTAATTTTAGTAACGTTTTCCCCATCGTTGGCGATCCCAAAGTGCAAACATTTTTGTTTACTTTCATATTTTCAGACATCCATTTTTTTTTGTACTTAGCGATATTGCTGCATTGCTTTCTAGCAATTCAAGTGCCAACTATCTAATTATATGTTTTAAAAATATACAAAAAAATGATAAGAATTTACGTGACTAGTGTTTAATCTCCTTATTCATCCGTGACTTGATAGTAGAAAAATAAGTTTGGAAGTTGCCCTGATTAGTGTTAATACAATATGAAGGTGTGATTAAAAAATACTCAATAGATTTTAGTTTT